>CAIVGO010000164.1 GCA_903905445.1 uncultured Bacteroidota bacterium | reverse complement strand
GTCGATCATTCGGGCTCTGCCCGATATCGGAAAACGGGCAGAGCCCGACAGATTGCCACACGCGGTAGAACCGCGCGCGAGCAGTAGACAAAAAATGCCGGAGTGGTATCCCCACCCCGGCATTTTAATATTACTTTCCTTACGGCAACTTCTTAATTTTCACATTCTTATACCAAACCAAATTCCCGTGATCCTGCAAGGAAATGCGGCCTTTTTTCGATTTCCCAAAATCGGGCATGTCTTTGAATTTGCTGCCGGCAATCAACTTGGGCCATTCCGGCGAATTCATATCGTATTCCACCAGTTTGCGGTTGTTGAGCCAGTGCTCCACTTTGCCTTTGTTGTTCACCAAACGCGCGTGGTTCCATTCCCCTGCCGGTTTTACCGTTTCGTACTTACAAGGAATCAGGTCATATAAATCGCCTGCGCGGTGTTTGTGAATCCGGGCGTCGGGGTGGCAGGAATTGTCCAAAACCTGCATTTCCGGGCCGGTTTTCCACACGTAATCATATTTGGCCGGGTCTTCCACCACATTGTAAATGATGCCGGAGTTGCCACAAGCGCCTATTTTCCAATCCAATTCCAATTCATAATTTTCATACGCATCAGCGGTTAAAATATCGCCGCCATCGGGTGCCTGCCAGTCGCCGCTCGGGTTGGGTACCGCATACAGGTGGATGGCATTTTCGTCAATGATCCAGGATTTTCCGATGGTCGTTTTGCCATAATTATGCCAGCCATTCAGTGATTTTCCATCAAACAACAAGGCCCAACCCGCCGCTTTTTCCGCTTCGGTCAGTTCATTGTCGCCGGTATTGACCACCGTTGGCGCATTGGTTTTTACCCCAAAATCGTTGGCCGGAATGCTGTTCATGGTGTACCAGGCATCGGTTGTCCAGATTTCATGGTTTAAACTACTGAGCGGCAATTTGCGCAAACCAATATGCTGCACGTACCCAGCCTTGATACCCGGAATTTCCAAAAATACTTTTTTGCGGTCGGCACTTACATTGGCCGACAAAACCGGCAACACGCTTTCATCTAATTTCGGTCCGCCGTACTGATTCGTGGGCTTGTAATACCACTGTTTTATCTCAAATTGTGCCGGATTCCAACCATCGCCTTCGCGCAAAGGTTCGGTAAATTCAATTTCCAAACCATTCGTTTTGGCGCGCACGGCCAGCATTTCAAATGCCGACTGGCCATTGTATTGCATCCGTTGCAAACCGTACCACAACTTGCCTTCCTGGCTCCAGTTGCCCGGATTGCCAATGCCCCCAATGTACAAAGCGCCATCAGGCCCCCAAACCAGGCGATTGGTACCCGCTTCTAAGCCCTGACTGAATTTGAACACACAACCCTGGTAATCCCCATTTACCTTTTCCATAAATACCCGTTGCAAACCGCCATAACACACGTCTCCGTGAATCAACTGACCTTTGTACGGACCATCGTTCAAAACAGCAGGCTGGGTGGGCGAATTGCCAATTTCGTCCTGCGGCAACCAAACCACCGGTTGTTGTACCGGCATTTGGGCCACCACCGCACTATCCACGGCAAAAGAGCCAAAAAACGCATTCGGTTTTACATGCAAAATTTTGGAAGAAGGCAACCAGTCGCCCTGGTTATCGGCCACAAAAATTTCGCCATCCGGACCAATGCCAATGCCGTTCGGGGTGCGCAAACCACGCGCAATAAATTCAATGCTGCCGTCTTTTTTGCTGATGCGCACCACTTTACCCCGGTCGAGGATCTGCGGACGTGCACTTGCGCCACCCGGCATGATCGCAATGGCCAAGGTCACATAAAAATAATCGTCTTTGTACACGATGCCAAAAGCAAACTCATGGAAATTCGCCGAAGCCTTCCACCCCTTGGCAAAACACTGGTATTCATCAATAATATCGTCTTTGTTTTTGTCGACAAGCCGCGTAAGTTCTTGTTTCTGAAGCACATAGATGTCGCCATCCACTACTTTCACGCCCAAAGGCTCGGCAAGTCCCTGGGCAATGCGTTTTACCTTAATTTTTTTCGGATCGCCGCTTTGCACATTTTCCAACACATACACCGCACCCATGGCATCCCAGGTACACACTACCAAACGACCATCCGGCAAAAAGTCCATACCCGATACTTTGGGTAAAAAACCATCGGGACGCGCCTGGGTCAAAGTGTAGGCCGGATGTACCTCCTGCAAGGGCACCCCATCGCCAGGAATGGCCGTTACACCACCCGACAAGCGCGCCATACCTTTTTCGGCATCCGTTTTTTTATGGAAGAAGAAGTTTTCCGGAATGACCTCAAACCCGGGTTTGCCAAAGCGGGCCCATTTCAACACGATGCCGCGACCGCCACCCCCTTGGTAATAATCAATGCGCAGGGTGTGATAGCCTGCCCGCAAAGCCAATTCGGCCTCTTTGGGCGTCATACCGTGGTCGCCGTCGTTGTCGATGAGCAACCGGCCATCCAAATATAATTGCGAACCATCATCAGACGACAATTGCAAGACAATATTATCATCTTTTTCGAGGTACAAATAGCCCTCACCGCGCAAGGCAAACTGTTCTTTAAAATCGCCAAAGTCGCCATTTCCGGCATTTACCGATCCTGCAAGGGCGCTCAAAACGGGCTTTGCGTTAAAATTGATTTCGGCTAATTTGGACGGCATTTTCGGCAAATTGATCAAATTGACCGTAATACCCGGTTGCATATTTTCGGCTTTAATGCCCGGATCGGCATTCAACCATTGATTGGCCGGAATGGCATTCAAATCTTTCACGCCCGCCGTTGCACCGCCTTCCCCATCGTCTTCGCCTTTATCCAGGCCCAAAATATACGACAACATGGTGGCCGCATCGGCAGGCTGCAAATCAGGATGTGCGCTCATGGCAGCCACGCCCCACACGCCCGAACCACCTTTGATGATCTTGGCGGTCAACATTTCTACGTTAGCCGGCGTGTTTTTGTACCGTTCTGCGATATCAATGTATGCAGGTCCAACTGTTTTTACTTCCGGATTGTGGCAGGTGCGGCAATCGGATTTAGCCATCAGGCGTTCGCCAGCACTCACGGTGGTGGTCGCTTCAGCCTCCGTTTTACGGCGTTCGTCAAACGGGTTGGGTTCCAGCGGCGTTTTTACAAACATTGCACGCAGGTGGGTCGTCCCGCTGTTGCGCAATTCGAGGGTGCCTTTTACAGCAATGGCCTGAATACCTTCTGCGCGGTCGTCGGCCTTGGTATCAGTAGTCGTCCAGGTTCCATTGGTTTCAATGCTGTTGCTGGCGGCAATGCTGCCGATATTGGCTTGCAACACGACGGAAACGCCTTGCGGCACATTTTCGAGGGTATAATTGCGTTCAAACCCATTTTGATGATCTACTTCCAGGAATTCGGGGCGTTCGTTGACCCGGATGCGCTGGCCGTCGTTCAAAACGAGGTCGTACATAATTTCTGCATGTCCGTCTTTGGTGTACCGATGGCCTTTGTAATCCGTTTGGGGCGTTTCGGTTTTGCCATTGCGGTTGATCTGCCACGGCTGCCGGTATTGATTTGAAAACCAGGCATTTCCGACGCTCATGGGTTGTGGTCCGTGGCGCATGTTGTACACGGCCCCTTCAAAATCGACGCTACCCGACCACACCTTATAAAGGGCGCAGGAATCGGTAGAATAGGCCGCCCACATATCATCGCTGAGGGCAAAGGTGATCATACGGGGCTGTTCGTCGAGTACCGAGCGAAACACCCAAGGGTCGTTTGGCCGGTCAAGGGCGACTGCGGAGGCGTTGTTTCGGCTGGCAAACCACCAAAGTCCCAGCAAAACTGCCAGGATCAACAGAAAAAGGGTACGTGACTTTAACATGGAAAGATCAAAAAAAGGGTGGAAGTATGCATCACAATTCAAGGCAAACAGGGTTATATAGGCTTATAATCATTGTATTTATAGCCCCAGGCAACGCTGCACCCATGAATTTAAAAAAATAAGATGATATTTGGTAAAGGCAAGGGCAAAGTTAGTTTTTGTGTTGGCAAAAACAAGAAATCAAAATTTACCTTATCTTATTTTTTTACGCATCTTTCCAGCCGCTTTTAATTCGGGGTGCTTTTGACACCTGCCTTTTCCAAGCGCTCCTTGGCCGTTTTGGCCTCTTCGTAGGTCGGATTCATTTTATAGGCCTGTTTGTAATCGGCCAATGCCGCGACAGGATTGCCTTTGAGTTCCGAACTTAAGCCCCGGTAATAAAACGCATCTACAAACAATACATCTGTTTTGGTGGCCAGGTCAAAATGCGCATATGCTTTATCCAACGAATCCAGTTCGAGGTAAATCACCCCCATGTCAAAATAAGCATTTGCATAATCGGGGTTGCGGGTAATGATGTCCCGGTAAATACTGAACGCCTGATCAAACTGACCCTGGCGTTTGTAAAAAGCGGCTTTAAACTCGCGGGCTTCCAGGCTGGTGGAGTCTACCCGCAAGGCATTATCAAAATATTGAATGGCCTGCGGGTTGTTTTTGGTACTATAAATACGTCCTAAAAAAATCCAGGCATCCACATTATCGGCATTCAACTGCACCGATTTTTTCATGGAGGCGATGGCGTTGAGCGTATCGGCTTTATCGAGGGCTACCCGGCCGCTCATAAAATAGGCCTCTGCGTTTTGTGGGTCGCGCAGCAACACCTGGTTGAG
>CAIVGO010000163.1 GCA_903905445.1 uncultured Bacteroidota bacterium | reverse complement strand
TATGTCGAAAATTGTTGATTCCTGGCCAAGCAGGGTGAAAAAACAGGCAAAACAAACGGCTGCAAAGATAAGGGAACAAAAGATTCTCATGCAAGCATTCCAGTGGATGTACGCAAAGCATAATGATAAAAAAACCTTATTGGCGGTTGATCTGCGGATTTTGTGGCTTGTCAGGCAGGGGTAATGCCACCTCTACAAGCCTAATGTTGTATTTGTACTTTTTTACTTAAAATTCCGCAATTGGTTTGTGCCTTCAAAAGATAAACGCCCGAGGGCAAATTTGCAACTTGTATTTGGCGTGCATCCCATTGCCCTTGGGCCGATTGATACACCATTTTACCCGTAAAATCGTATAAGCGCAATTGTTCTATATATGCCTCCCCGTTTAAATGGACGTTCAAGTTGTTGGATGCCGGAGAGGGGTACACAATCAAATCTTCGTTGGTGGCTGCAGTTGGTTGTGCGGTGCGGGTTTGCCGCAAAGGTATTTGTAAGGTGGTTTCCTGGCAACTGTTGCGTTCGCCGGTAGCATTCATTAATTGTGGCAGTTCCAAGGTGATTTCTGCCATTTCGGTACCGGGTTTGCCTCCGTGTACAATATCAATGATGATAAAGTCGAGTTCGGCTACCACGCCACTCCCCGAAACGGCTTGCCCATTGGTACGGGTGAATGCCGTTTCCAGCCTGCCCGGCCCCGCTTTTTTAGCCATCCAAACAGAGGGGCTGGTATAATTGATCCAGGTATCGGGTAAATATTGCAGATTTAACGCGGAGTCGACAATATTGCTAGCAAGTTGAATATCAAAAGTAAATCCGTACAAGTCTACCACCGGAAAATTGGGATTGCCGATGGATACCGCTACCCGCACCAAATCGCCCTTGCCGGGATTGGGCTTAAGGAGGTTTAAAGAAAATGGTATGCCCTTGCCTATGCTGGGTGGGTTGGGCGTAAACTGGTGGGTTTGGCCGTAAAAGGCGTGCAGCGCAGCAGTATCAGTGGCCGTGATTTGTCCATTCCCATCGCTGTCTGCATATTTTAAATCGGTGGCACCTGTAAATGGATTGTCCCAATTGGTCCCAAACTGTCCGTACCATTCCAATTGTGCATTGGGACGGTAATAGCCCGGACTTCCAAGGGCATTGCCTAATCGGAGCAGGTCGCGGTTGTTGACCATGCCATCGTTGTTTAAATCGCCCGTCCACACGCAGTTTTGCAGACAATAGGGTGGTTCCGTGGCATTAACCTCCGTCACCGTCATCGTTATTTTTTCTGTGCTGCATTGTCCGTTGGCGCTCACACAGTATTTTAACTCAAAATCATCCGTGCCTTCAAAATTTGTAACAGGGGTATAGATCAGTAAATTATTCCCTGCAACCGTTTGGCCATTGATCGTTTGGCTGGTGAAGCCGGGTAAAAAGGTGCATTTTCCGTGTTTGGGTGCTTGCGTCACTTCAAAAGTGAAGGCAGTGAACGGAATTTTATAGTCTAAAACAAATGGGGTGCTGATGGGGGTGGTAAAATGATACGCCGGGTATCGCGGGGCCTGATTGCCCACAACAACATACACGGGAGCGATTTCAAGATCGGGAACATTCATATTCCCGATTTTATAATAAAAAGTAGCAACCCCGCTGAAATTGGGTTTGGGGGTAAACGTCACGGTACCTGCGCTGGAGGTGCCCGAAATGGTACCCGGCAAATTGGCAGGGACCGTCCAGCCTTTTACCATTAAATTACCGATATCATTGGAGCGTACATTAAACGTAATAGGCTGTCCTACAGGCGTATAAACCAGGTCGGTCACGGCCATTACATT
>CAIVGO010000162.1 GCA_903905445.1 uncultured Bacteroidota bacterium | reverse complement strand
TGGGAAAAGAGAATGTTTGACATGAAAGGGTGGTTAGCGCTTATTTTGTTGCAAAATCGGGAATCAAATCCCTGTTTGCGGGCGCGTGGAATGCTAAAACGATATCGCTTTTTGGGATGCCTTTATCCAAAAGCCATTTTAAAAACAAGGCAAATATAAGCAAAAATAGTGCACTTATAATCCTGCTCAACTGTTCCAAAATTGACAAACCCACTCAAAAACAACAACCCCGCCCAACAAATTAAATTTTACATTAAGTTCTACCAAAACCTGCTCCGGCGGGAATCTTTTCCTTCAACCCATTGTTACGCCCTTCAACTATATTTTATTCGGTTTGGATACGATAAATACCCTGATTATAGAATTTTCTTTGTCGTTCGTCGAAAACAAAATAAACACGGGAAACAAAATGCTGAAAAAATGTTTCCAGTGTGTATCTTTGCGCCATGTTTAACGAACAACAAGAAAAATTACTGAAACGCGTGGAGGAGTTATTCCTCCGCCTGGGCATCAAAAGTCTGACGATGGATGATGTTGCCCGCGAATTGGGTATTTCCAAAAAAACGCTGTATCAGTTCGTTGACAATAAAGATGACCTGGTGCTTAAAGTGATGGAGCGGCATATTCAGGAGGATTGTTTGCAATCGGAAGCCTTGCGTCAGGAATCATCCGACGCGATTGATGAGATTTTTAAAGTCACCTCTTACAATGCGGTAGACTTAGGCCGTATGAAAGCCAATGTTGTATACGAGTTGCAGCGCTATCATCCGGAGGCCTGGGCCAAAATACAATCCTACAACTGGAAACAACTATACAGCGTGGTATATGAAAATCTGGTTTGGGGCATCCAGGACGACTTATATCGCACGGATTTTGACGCCAATGTGATCGCCCGTTTGCACATCGCCTCCATGCTGGGCATTTTTGATGAAAATGTATTCCCCCGCCCCGAATATGACTCTCGTATCCTTTTTAAAGAATACATGATGCATTACCTCTATGGCATCCTGTCTGAAAAGGGCCGCATCGTTCTAAAAGAAAAACTGGAAAATCTCCAAACCACATAACACCGACAACTACGAACCAATTTCTACAGCTGAAACGTCCTCAATATGGTCCAACAATTTTCAAGTACACTTCGAATTACGGCAATTTGTTTGTTTCTGGCCAGCGCATTGGTAGTGCGTGCCCAGGATAAACTTAGTCTGTCCGATTGCATCCAGTACGCCGTTTCCAACAACCCACAAGTTCGGGTGGCCCAATTGCAAGTCAACGATGCCGAATGGCGCATCAAAGAAAGCAAAGCTACTGGCTTGCCTCAGTTTAGTGGCGGTGTTGATATTCAACGTTTTATCAAGCAGCCAGGTTTGCCCGCCGAAGCCTTGGGTTTCGATGCCCCACCAGGCACCAAAATCACCTTCGCCCTCAAAAACAGCCTTGCCTTCAATGTGCAGGCCAATCAGTTGTTGTTTTCCAACAGCTATTTGCAAGCATTAAAGGCCGCGCGTTTTTACCGCGAATACGTGAGCGATCAGTTGGCAGTGGCCATCCGTACGGTTACCAACCAGGTTACCGACGCTTATCTACCCGCACTGCTCATCACCGACAACCTGGGCATCCTGGATAAAAACATCACCAACCTCGAAAAATTGCTCAACGATACCAAAGCCATCACGAAAGCCGGTTTTGCTGAACAACTTGATGTGGATCGCCTCGAACTTTCCCTGGCAACCCTCCGCAATGAACGCGGCAACCTGCTACGTCAAATGGACATTGTGATCAATGCCCTCAAGTTCACGATGGGCAAACCGATTGCCGATAAATTGGAACTCAAAGACAATGTAGACCGATTGATGCAGGAATTCGGCACGGCCGATTTGACCACCGAAATCAACTACATGAACCGCCCGGAATACCTGACCTTGCTAAAAGGGCGCGATTTGAGCAATATCCAGGTCGATATTTATAAAAAAGCATGGCTTCCAACGGCCTCCGCGTTTGTCAACTACCAAAGCAGCTGGCAGGGCAATGACAAACTATTCTGGATTCCACAGTCGCTTGCCGGACTTTCCATCAGTGTGCCCATTTGGAATGGGGGCGGTACGACAGCCAGCAAGCAACGCGCGATCCTGGCCGTGCAAACCATCGAGGTCCAAAAAGCACAATTGGAAAGTTCCTTCCAACTCGAACTCGACAATGCCCGCAAGCAGTTCCTCAACGCACAAGACCGCGTGGGCAACCAACAAAAGAACCTCGAACTCGCACAACGCATTTACAATACCACCCAAACCAAGTACAAAGCGGGCGTAGGCTCCAGCTTCGAACTGGTTTCGGCCGAGCAAAGCCTATACACCGCGCAACAAGCCCTTATGCAAGCCCAATATGATTTGTTGACGGCAAAATCGGCGATCAAACGCGCGTTAGGACAATAATCTCCAACAACCAAGCTATTTGCACCTTATTCAAACCTGTTCCAACATCTTTTCACTTTTTCAGGTATCTCCTGAAGCAGTCTTTTCCATAAAAATGAGAAATATATTCCAACCCACTGTCATGTTTTTTGCCCTGCTCCTTCCCTTCGCTTGCGGCAAAGCCCCTGCTGATAAAACAAGCCAACTCAACGAATTAAAAGCACAAAAAGCCACCCTCGAAACGCAAATCGCGACCCTCGAAAAGGAACTGGCTGCCGAAAACCCATCTGCTGCTACTGCCAAATTGAAATTGGTAGGGGTTACTGAAATTAAAGTGGCACCTTTTAAGCACTACATCGACCTACAAGGAAAAATTGATGCCGACGAAAGCGTAGCCGTTACATCCCGCGTACCCGGTTCATTGACCCGTGTTTTGGTCAAAAATGGCGATAACGTGCGCAAAGGACAATTGCTCGCAACCATCGATGATGCTTTGCTGACCAAAAGTTTGGATGAATTGAATGGCAACCTGAAAGTAGCTGAAGATATTTACAACCGCCAAAAAGGCCTTTGGGACCAAAAAATCGGTACCGAAGTGCAGTATATCCAGGCTAAAAATGCAAAAGAATCGCTGGAGCGCAGCATCACCACCCTGAAAGAACAGATGGGTATGTACAAAATTTACGCGCCAACCAACGGTACCGTGGATATGGTGATCCTGAAACAAGGACAGGCCATCTCTCCAGGTCTTCCATTGTGTAATGTGGCCAACCTGAACGACCTGAAAATTGTAGGGGAAGTGCCAGAGGTTTATGCCGCAAAAGTGCGCAAAGGTGATTTGGTAACGGTTGTTTTCCCAGATTTGAACAAGGAAATCAATTCCCGTGTAAATTATGTGAGCAAAACCATCAATCCTACCGGCCGTACGTTCACCATCGAATGCGCGTTGCCCAATGGTACCGATTACCGCGCGAACATGGTGGCAATTATGAAAATTGTAGACTACCAAAACCCGTCTACGGTGGTGGTTCCGGTAAACGTAATTCAAACCGCTGAAGATGGCGATTTTGTGCTGATTGCTGAAAAAACGGCTGAAAAACAAGCCCTTGTGAAAAAAGTAACCGTAAAACAAGGCAACAACTACAATGGGCAGGTAGAAATTTTGAGCGGCTTGAAAAAAGGCGATTTGCTCATCTCTACCGGATACCAGGATGCGAACAACGGAGAAACGGTGGCCTACTAAACCCGGGTTTAACCCATTTTTTATTCGATTTCAACCAAGTTTACGATGAAAGAATTCAAACCCACCAGTTGGTCCATCGATAACCGTACGAGCATTTTTATCATTACCATTATTATTACGCTCGCCGGTCTTCTCTCCTACAACGCACTGCCGAAAGAGCAGTTTCCAGACGTTGTGGTACCCCAAATATTTGTAACCACCATTTACCCCGGTGCCTCGCCTTCCGATATGGAAAGCCTGGTAACCAAACACATCGAAAAGCAAATCAAAGGACTAGCGCGCCTCAAAAAGGTGACTTCTTACTCTGTGCAGGACTTTTCGAATGTTATTGCGGAGTTTGATACCGAAATGGACGTTGCCGAAGCAAAACAAAAGGTAAAAGACGCCGTGGATAAAGCCAAACGCGACTTGCCGACCGATTTGCTCGACGACCCAACCGTTTCCGAGTTCGATATTTCTGAAATTCCGATCATGAACGTCAATATTTCCGGCGATTTTGGCCTGGATAAATTGAAGGATTTCGCCGACGACCTGAAGGACCGGATTGAAGAAATGAAGGAGATTACGCGGGTTGACCTCGTAGGTGCCCTGGAAGACGAAATTCAGGTAAATGTCGATAAATACAAAATGACCGCGGCCCGCCTGACCTTCCGCGATATTGAAAACGCCATTTCTTTTGAAAACGCAACTGTTTCGGCGGGTAATGTCGACATTGGCGGCATGACGCGTTCCGTTTCTAT
>CAIVGO010000161.1 GCA_903905445.1 uncultured Bacteroidota bacterium | reverse complement strand
ACCCCTATTTGTCGCTCCGATACAACTGGTTTCACGGTCGCCTGCGCGGGGTGAGGGTAAAAACCAACAATGAGTTTTCGGCTGTTTTCAATGACCATAGTTTGCAATTGTTATTGAATGTAAACGCAGTTTTATTTGAACATCCAGAAGACGCCTGGATTACCGCATTTGGCCTTGTAGGCTATGGACTTAATAGTTTCAGGTCGATACGACGCAATATTTCAGGGGGTAATATAATTGAATCATTTGGCTACAATGCGGCAGGAAAAAAATCCGGTTCACCCACCCAAGAATTATCCATTCCAGTCGGCATCAGCCTGCGTACACGGTTGGATCGTTTCGTCAAGGATTACGAGACGTTTATGGCCAGCGAACGTATAGAAATCATGCTGGATTTCATGGTACATTTTGTAAATTCGGATAAAATGGATTCATTCACGGGCACCCAGGGCAACGACCGTTTTGCATACATTTCCTTAGGTGCTGCTTTTTACTTTTTTTAAATGTGATGTTTAGCGTCAATGACCATGTACGTATCAAGAACGGACCCAAGCCGATTTTGACCGATGATGAAAAAACGGACATGCGCGGTTGGCAAGGCGTGGTAACAGAAGTAGTTGTTGCTGCTGGCTATGGAGAGGTTGTAACGGTTCGTTTCGACAGCCATACTTTACGCGCAATCCCCAGAACGTACCTGGTTTCCTGCGCTCAATATGAGTCTGAATTTTGGAGATCAGAGTTCCGATCTAGTGAATTAGAAAAAGTCCCCCCGCGGGATAAACCCGATGATTGGAAACGTATAAAAAACATCCTGATCACCAGCGAAACTTGGATACAAACCGTTGCCTCCTGGAAACGGATTAATGCATTTTTGCTGGAAATAAAATTGGAAGCCGAATTTCTGGACGCCTGGTTGATGTTTTTAAATGCAGAATTTGATAATCCGGTGCGTGCTATGTATGTTGGACGCGCTTTTGACCATATTTATTTTGGCGCGCAGGTAACAATCACAGAAATTCTGGATTTTGATTTTTCCTGGGGAATTTTTGTCCAGGTAGAATTTGATGGGCACACGATGGACATTCCGTTGTATATGCTGGAAATCCAGGAAGAAGGTCCACATACCATTCCCTTGCGTGATTATGCATTATGGCATATTGATGAATATATTCCCGAATTTATGGGCAGGTTCAGAGGCTTTGGTTCCAGTGATTAAAGACCAAACGCACGGCGCTAAGCTGCTTTCTCCCAGAAAAATTGCCCATCCAACGGTTGCATAAGCCGTGCCCCACCCCACCCGATCAGGCTCCCCAACAGGCCACCACCCAATACATCGCCCGGATAATGCACGCCCACGTATACCTGCGAAAGTGCAATAGAACCCGCCCAAAGCAACAAAATGGGCCGTATCCACCGATTTAGATGCCCAAATACTCCAATCAAAAACAAGGCTACGGCAAAATGATTGGCCGCATGTGAAGAGGTAAAACTGTAGCCGCTCCCACAAGGCACCCGTAATTGGACCTGTGCCGCCAATGCCGGATCGTTACAAGGCCGCAAGCGTTGTACCTGTTTCTTTAAAATACTGCTACTTGTAAAATCAGCCACCGCAAAACACAACAACAACATACCCAATAATATCCAGCCCTTTTTGCCGTAATTTAAGAGCGAAAATACCAAAATAAACAGATAAAACGGCGCCCAAATCAAACGCTCCCGCAAAACCGGTAAAAGCGCATCTAAAAAATTACTGCTCCAACCATGGTTGATCCAAAAAAATAAACGGGTATCCCACTGCTGTAAAATGTCGAAAAAAGTATTCATATGGGCTGTTTCCGGGCAATTAGGATCAAACGAGGCGATGTGGCCACATCAAAGGGCTCCAACTGGTAGCTGCCAAATGTCTGTACAATCTGTAAGCCTGCCTGCGCAAAAAGGCGCTCAAAATCGGCATATTCAAATAAACGCACTTTTTCCCGAAAATGAAAATCTTTACCCTCCGCATGAAAAGCCACACTTTTATACACATAGCCGCCTTTGATCGACTTTTCTAAATGGAATTCAATACCATCCACCGTCTTCGTATCTTGGGGAATTAAATGCTGACACACCCATTCGGTGTTGAAAAAATCCAGCAGGAACAGCCCATCTCGGTGTAATTCTTTCGCAACGTTTACTAAAGTGCGCAAATGATCATGGTCCGAATGGAAATAGCCAAAACTGGTAAACATATTCAAAACCGCATCATAATAGTTGGTCCGAAAAGGCAAACGCATGTCGTGTTGGTAGAAATTCAGATTATCATGCTCAAATTGCCGGGCATATTCAATACTGGAATGCGAAATATCAATGCCAGTCACGTCATATCCTTGCTCTGCCAAATATTTTGAATGTCTGCCTTTGCCGCATGCGAGGTCTAGCACCCGCGCACCCGGCTTTAGTTCCATCGCCCGCAAGATTCTGTCCAGGGTATTCTTGGCCTCGTTTTCATCGTGGTTTTTATACAAAATATAATAATACGGTGAATCAAACCACGAGGCAAACCATTCTTTTTTCATAATGTACGCTTTCTTAAACGGCCGCCAAGGTAGCAATGATTTTTCGCATCCCTAAAAGAAGGGCCGTACCTTCGCGCTAAATTTCTTTCTCTTATGCGGATTTTACTACTGGCAGCAACGCCTTTTGAAATTGCACCTACCACGAATTGGCTCCTTGAAGGCTTTCAAAAAAGTGACACTGGTGTATTTACCAAAGAAAAACTGGAAATTCTGCCGCTCATCAGTGGGGTGGGTATGGTGGCAACCACCTGGTCCCTGGGTAGCATCTTATACCGAAACCGACCAGATTTGGTGATTAATGCGGGCATTGCAGGGGCTTTGGATCCTTCCTTGCAGCTGGGTGATGTAGTTTTTGTTGGTTCCGAACGATTTGCCGACCTCGGGGTGGAAGAAGCAGATGGCCGGTTTACAGACTTATATGAAATGGATATGATGGGTCATCTTCCCGATTGGTGCAAAAAAGGGCTGCTCATCCATCCTGATGCAGACAAAACAAGCTTTTTGCCTGTAAAAAACGGGATCACGGTGAATAAAGTCCACGGCGCGCAGGCCAGTATCGACCAAATTCGACTTAAATATCCGGATGCCCAGGTTGAAAGCATGGAGGGCGCTGCGGTGTTTTATGCCTGTTTGTCGTCGGGCACGCCTTTTATGGAATTACGCAGTATTTCCAACGAAGTCGCGCCACGCAACCGCGATGCCTGGAATTTGCCCCTGGCAATCGAATCACTCAATCGGGTTTTGGTTGAAATGCTCCAATCATTTCAATAAAAGCCTGTTTAAGAAATGGTGCGCCATGAACGCAATTTCTTCAATAATTTGAATAATTTAAGGTTCATACCCGGGTTGCTGGTGAAAAAATGCCCATCGATCGTAATCCAGTCTTTCTCCCGGCGCACGGTTTTAAGGGTTTCATAGGCCACCCGTCGGGCTTTATCAAAAGGCGCACGCCAGTAAATGGCGCGATCGGTCATCGCAAAACCTTCTTTACAATTGCCTTTTAGGGATAAATCGCCGATAAAAAACACTTTTTCTTTGCGATCTGCAAACAAATACTGCTTACAGGCATTGGCCAACAATTGCTCTGGCATGGTGATAAAATTGAAGAAAAAAGGCTCTTCTTCATGCTCAAAATCCAGAAAATCAGCAATCATTTGCCCTAAATCCGTTTTATCCGGCGTGGCATGCTCGTATTTTAAAATGGCCGTGGGCAAAATCACCCCATTCAAATCGGGACAATACTGGATACAAAAAAAATCAAGCAATCCCTCAAAATCCTGGTCAATTTTATGGTCAATATCACGCAATGCCTCTACCCCAAACCGCTCCCACTGCAATTTTACATCGCGGGCAATTTGGATGGCACGCACCCCATAGATCTCCCGAAAACGCGATTGATAAAACCGCTCTACGTATTCACTGTATTTACTAATTTCATGCTCCGACGCAATGCGAGCACGTAAACTGCGGAAAAACAAGGCTTTTACCTGTTCCGTCAGGTCGGATTCATTAAAATCCAATACATAAACCGGCTCATAAAGTTGTTGCTGACTTTGTTTGCCCTCAAAATGAAAACCACAATGATGGCAAAAAACGGAGGCCAACGGACTCTGCTCTTTACAGGCCGGACAAGGCTTTGTTTTTTCCCGAATTGGATCCCCGCATCGATGACAAAACTTTGCCCCAGGAATTGCTTCTGCTGCACAGTTTGGACATAAATTCATACCCGCAAAAGTAAAACATTTTGTGTTTTAGCGCAAGTTTTCAACAGAATTTATTTTATCATGGTCGCCATGCACGTATTTTTCGTACAAATCGGGCCTGCGAACCCGCGTGCGCTCCAAACTTTGCTCATGCCGCCAATCTTCTATCATTTTTTCATGGCCGGATAATAATACGTCGGGTACACTTTTGCCTTCCCACTCGGCCGGACGTGTGTATACAGGCGGCGCGAGCAAATCGTCTTGGAAACTGTCAAACAAGGCCGAGGTTTCGTCGTTGAGTACGCCGGGAATTAGTCGGCCCACCGAATCAACAATGACCGCCGCCGCCAGTTCGCCGCCCGATAAAACATAATCGCCAATGCTGATTTCCAGGGTAATATAGGTTTCCCGAATGCGCTCATCCACGCCTTTATAGTGCCCACACAACACCAATACATTGTCTAGCATCGACAAACGATTGCAAAGCTCCTGATCCAACCGAACACCATCCGGCGAAGTGTAAATGATGGCATCGTAGGTCCGTTCCTGCTGCAATTGTTCGATGCAGGCCGCAATTGGTTCGGGTTTCATCACCATGCCCGCACCGCCGCCAAACTGGTAATCGTCCACTTGCCGATGCTTCCCCACTGCGAAATCGCGCAAATTGTGCAAATACACTTCCAGCAAGCCCTTATCTTTGGCGCGCTTCATAATCGAATGATTGAGCGGACTTTCAATCAATTCAGGTAAAACAGTCAGAATATCAAATCGCATGGTATAGATTTGGCGCAAAATTAACCTGAATTTCATAATCACGCCCTTATTGTTTATCCTTTACCACCCACCGACATGCTACCGATCACGAAAGCGCTGCTCACCAATCCACGTAATCGCCCATTTTTGCGCGATAAAAATGCTTATGCCATCAAACAAATTAAAGGGATTGTAGCCCATTGGACCGCCAACAAAGATAAAGGCGCCGATGCGAAGGCCAATGCGCGGTATTTTAACACCACCGACCGGTATGCCTCTGCGCATTACATTGTGGATGATGGCAGTATATATCAGTGTATTCCTGATAATGAAATGGGTTACCATGTGGGCGCCAATAAGTACAAATCGGAAGGCGAGCGCATTCGTGCAGGCTCTGGCACACCCAATGCCTACCTGATTGGGTTTGAAATGTGTGTCAATTCGGATGGCGATTGGCCCACCACCTACCAGCATTCGGCCGATTTGGCGGCACACCTGCTCCACAAATACAACTTGAGCATTCATGATTTGTACCGCCACTATGATATTACGGGCAAAGACTGTCCCAAAATGATGCTGGAGGAAGTTCAATGGTCGGCATTTAAAAACCTCATATCCCTGAAAATGAGCAAGTTACCTGTACCGCGTTTGGGCTATGGACGGGTAACCAGCGCAGGACTGAATGTGCGTTCGGGCCCCGGTACGACCTTCAATATTTTGCGAAAATTGGCTAAAAACGATTTGGTGGAATACTACGACACCAACGGAACCTGGTTGCAAATAGCGCCCAATCAATGGGTGAGCGCAAATTTTGTTGGCATCGAATTTCAATCTTCGTTTGGCATCATCGATTCAAATGTTGGCGCCAATGTGCGAAAAAGCCCCAATAGCCAGGCAGCCGTTGTCGATGTGTCGCCCAATGGAGCCTTGGTGCGTATCCTGGGCCGCAATGATGTATGGCTTGAAACAGGAACCGACCGCTGGATTCATCAATCGCTGATACAACCCATTTTAAGTCGACCGGGCATGGTAACCGGCTCCAACGAGCTCAATGTACGCCAGGGCCCCGGTACCGATTTTAAAATATT
>CAIVGO010000160.1 GCA_903905445.1 uncultured Bacteroidota bacterium | reverse complement strand
TGACGTATGCTGACGTATGCCAGGTGCTGGCGATGGAGCATGCGGTCGCTCAAGCAGTAGTCATAGTGCTCAGCTAATACCTAAAGAAGCTGCTACTAAAACCTTAAGAAGCGGCTACTAATACCTTAAGAAGCTGCTACTAATAGTCTTAGAAGCTACTACTAGTACCTTAAGACGCTGCGTATAATACCTTCTAATACCTTACAGGTGCTGGCAAGGGAGCATGAGTCCGTACCTCCAAGCTTCTCCGTGGAACCCTTTTCTCCGTACCTCCAGAACCCTTTTCTAAAAATACTTCCTCCCTAATGCAACGAAACCACATTTAATCGGACCTTATAGTTGGGAAAATCAATCATACATCGAATTTCCAGTTTCACCCGGCCTACGCCATGTATCTTCACCGTGTTGAAATTCCTGCAAACCCAACTATATTTTAAAATTTCCAAGCAACTTCCTTCTATGCGCAATCGTATTATCCTGTTCCTTCTGTTGCTGAGTACTGTGCTACAAGCCCAAAACCCTTCTAAAGTTGACCTGAAAGGCACCATCCGGGATAGCAGCAATACCGAAATCGCTTTTGCAACGGTCATGCTCTTGAGTCCCAAAGACACCACCCTGCTCAACTTCACCCGCAGCGACGACAAAGGCAATTTTGTCTTTAAAAATGTAAAAAACACCGATTATCTACTCAAAATATCCTACATCGGATACATTCCGCATCAACAAATGGTGCGCAGTGTTGCATCCAATGCGCAAGACTTGGGTACCATCGTGATCAAGCCGATCTCCCAGGCACTCATGGAGGTGGTCATTCGCACCGCAAAAGCCCCCCTGAGTATCCGCGGCGACACCATAGAATACGATGCCACGACTTTCAAAGTGCCGCCCGGCTCTACCGTGGAGGATTTGTTGCGCCGACTGCCCGGCATTCAGGTGGATGCCGATGGCAACATCAAAACCCAGGGACAAGACGTGAAACGGGTGTATGTAGATGGAAAATCGTTTTTTGGCGACGACCCCAAAAGCGCCACCAAAAACCTCGGCGCCGAAACCATCTCCAAAGTGCAGGTGTACAATGAAAAATCGGAACAAGCCAAACTTACCGGGGTAGACGATGGCAAAAAAGAAAAAGCCATGAACCTGGAACTAAAAGACCAATATAAAAAAGGCTCTTTTGGTAAAGTAACCGCCGCCGTGGGTAGTTCCGATCGTTGGGCCGGACGGGGCAATTTCAACCGTTTTAACCAAAAACAGCAACTCTCCTTCATCGCGTACGGCAACAACATCAACCAAACCGGCGTGAACTGGGAAGATTATGGCGAATTTAAAGGCCAAAGCACCTTTGGTAATTACGACAACGGCGATTTTGGTTTCGGCGGTGGTGGCGGACGATATTATTTTTCAAGCAACGACGATGCCCCGCTCAACAACTTTGACGGACGCGGATTTACCCGCAACTTCGGCGGCGGCAGCAATTATAATTTCGACGATAAAAAAACGAAGTTCAACGCCAGTTACTTTTACAACGAAAGTGCACTTACCCTCGATCAATACGGTTTGCAGCAAAATTTCTTACCAGAAGGATCCTTCACCAATACCGATACCACCAACAAGTACGACTTTCGGGGCAACCACAGCGTATCTACCCGCCTCGAACAAAACCTCGATTCGAGCGATGTACTCATTGTAAAAGCCAATGTGCGCTTCAGCAACTCCAATGCCGCAACCCGCCAAGCCCAATTTTTCAATGGCGGCAATATACAGGCCAACAACAGCCTGAATATCAACAACAGCAACGACCTCAATGCCTGGCGTCTATCCAGTGCCGCCATTTTCCGCCACCGCTTCAAGAAAAAAGGACGTGCCTTTGCCGTAAGCGCCGGATACAACAACAACCAATCCGACGGCTCCGAAAACCTGTTCTCCATCAACCGCTTTTTTGAAGCCAACGATTTTACCGAACAGGTACGCCAACTCAACAGCAACGCCAACAACAACCTGCAATACAAATCCAGCGTATTGTACACCGAATCATTTGCCAAAAAATGGTTCCTCGAAACCTTCTACAACTTCAGCACCACCAACAATACCGTCGATCGTCAGGTGCGCAACCCCGACCAAAACAACGAACGCATCGAATCCTTGAGCGTGTATTACGACAATGACATCCAATACAACCGGGTGGGCAGCAGTTTGCGGTATTCGAATAAAGGCCTCAACGCCTCCGTAGGGTTGGCCGGCCAGCAAATCAAAATTAGCGGACAATACAGCCTCGATCAAAATACCGCCCCCACGGTAACACCCATCAGTCGGCGTTTCACCAATTTGGTGCCCAATGTGGACATGAACTATGAGTTGCCCAACAACATTTGGCTCAATGCCGGTTATAGTTACAGCGTAACCGAACCCCAATTGAGCGATTTGCAACCCGTACCCAATGTAAACAACCCCGCTTTCCGTTCCGAGGGCAATCCGAATTTGACACCCGAACTGTCCAACTCCATCAATTTCAACGTCAACCATTGGAATCCAGCATCCTTTGCAAGCGTAGGCATCGGATCCAACATCAGCTTTTTCGACAGTCGCATCGTGTATAACCAAACCACCGAACTGATCGACAGCATTGGCCTTCGGACTACCACCCGGCCCTCCAATGTATCGGGCGGCAACCGGTACGACGTGTATTTTTGGTCGAACTTCCCGATTGTAAAAACCAAGTTGACCATGGGTGCCAATGGCAACCTGAACGGCAGCAAAGCCCCTTCTTTGGTAAATGGCATCCAAAACGAAACCACCAACAACGGATTTAACATCAACATCGACTTCAACTATACCCCCGTTCAGCAGTTGATTTTGAGTGTAAGTGGTAGAATCGGGTACAATTTGATCCAAAACTCCATCCAGGAGGCACAGGATCAACAGATCCAGAACCACGGCATTGATGGTTCATTAAAGTGGCAATTTGCCCCCAAATTCTTCTTTGAAAGCAACCTCAATTATGCCATTTACCGCAACGATCGATTCGGCTTCAACCAGAATATCCCCATCT
>CAIVGO010000159.1 GCA_903905445.1 uncultured Bacteroidota bacterium | reverse complement strand
GTGTCGCCCGATTGGCTGCTGAGCGGAATCGAGCTACTTACATAACTCAGGTTGGGGTCGAGTGCAATGAAAACCTGCACATTCGTCGCCGGCAAATTGCCTTCATTGCAATATTGCACGGTTAAATAGGTCTGCATACAACGTCGAACCAGGCCAGATCCAATTTCCATGCGCATGAGCGGGCAACTTACGAGTGCTCGAATACCGATGGGCGGAAGGGTGCTTTGTTGGCCGATGTTGGCAATAATGACCGTCGGCGTATCGCAAGGACTGTAAAACAACGGTTGGTTGTTGCGCGGATGTACAATGACCTCATACAATCCGGGAGGAATGGCAATGCTGTAGGCACCCAAGGCATTGGTTTTGGCAAAAAAACGGTTGTTGTTGATGCCGCGCGCCTCCACCATAAAGTTAGAATAAGCAGGCTCACCCGCATCCGGGCTGCAACTTTGGTTGAGGTCTTCGTAGATACTTCCGAGGATGCGGCTACTGTACACCTGCCCCTCCAAATCCGTTTTGATTAAAAAAGCGCCCAGCCCATCACCTCCTGCCATTGCCAGAAAGTTTTGATCGACCGTTACGATGTCTTGTACATAATCGGCGCTGTTTAAGGTAAAGTAGTCAAGTATATTCCCTTGGGAATTTGTTTTAATCAGCCGCAAAGTACTTTGCGTGTTGTCTTCAAAATTGGAATGTACGGGGAAATACAGGTTGTCGTTGGCATCGCGGGTGAAGGCTTTGGCCAAGGGCAGCGGCACGCTTACATTGGACGGAATCGAAAGATCGATCCGGTTGAACCAGTTTTCGGAGCCATCCGGGTGTACACTGAGCAAGGCGATGGTTACCGGGTCCGATTGCAAGTTATCACCCATGATGACAATATCGCCGGTGCTGGTTTCCAGTAAATCCTGGGCGACCTGATAATTGGGCTTGTTGAACACCTTTTCCCAAAGCAGGGTGCCATCCGCATCCACTTTTGCCACAAAAAAGTCGCGGTTGTTGCCGGTATTCAATACCGAACCGCCAATGGCAAAATTACCGTCGCTGAGCGGGATCATGCGCACCACCTGTTCTTTGAACGTGGGAAGGCCAACCGCTTTTTTCCAGACGATACTGCCTGTGCTGCTCAGCTTGACGAGCCAAATTTGAAGATCGGAAGTAGAATCGCGCACCGCGCCGCAGGCTAAAAAGCCGCCATCCGGCAGGTTTGCGACACTTTTTAGACCATTGGGCAAAAAGTCCTGCGTAATTTCGGTTTGCCAAACCGTATTTCCATTGGCATCGATTTTAACCACCAGGTTTTTGGAGAGGCTACTGTCTGGTTTGTATTCGCCCAAGGCCACACAGGCACCCGCATCTGCAAGGCAAAGTCCGATACCTTGTCCGTTTTGAAATGTATTGTTGTGCACCCATTGGACCACGCCGAGCGCATCTGTTTTTTGAACATGACCATTTTGAAAAACGCCTGCCATATAATAACCAGCGTTTCCATTTTGGAGGAGGGTTGTGCAATTGCCATTGATGGCCGGATAAGACTTTATAAAGCCTTGTCCGTAGCCGGTGTATACCCAACAGGTACAAATCGGCAGTAAAATCCAAAGTTGGAGTAAACGGGAAAATTTCATGTTGTTCTGGTTTAAAAGTAAGCTGATTAGTTGGCGCGCGCATTCCACAGTTCCACGGTACAAAAGTGCGATCTGTTCCATCACCAGCAAAGGACAAAAAAAGTTAAAAATCACATATTATTATCAATAAACTGTTTTTAAAAGTTTGATATTTAACAGATTGTGATTTTATTTTGCGCTACTTTTACATTTTTATAAAAAAGGAAATTTTTTTTAGCACCTTGTAAGCCTGCTCTTTTTTTTAAAAAATGATCCAAGCGCTCTTTTTTCAATCTTTTTCCCCGTAAAGTTACATGAAATCCTTGTTGCACCTCCTTCGAGCCTTGTCTCCCGAATCTGTACGCGCCTTAGACAAGTACATGCATGCACCTTATCATGTTACCCACCCGGGTGTTTTGGCATTGTACAGCTATTTGAAATTGCATTTAAACGAACCTGATTTGAAGGTGGATCAGATTCGCCAGGTTTTGTTTGGGCCAGAAGGGGGCGATCAAAAGCGGCTCAACCACTTGAGCAATTATCTTTTAAGTGCGGTAGAGCATTTTTTAGCGTTGGAAGTGCAGGCATTGCAAAAGCACGAACAGCACTTAGCCACCGTAAAAGCGTTGCGGCAGTTGAAACTCAATGAGGCAAGCGCTGGCATGTTGCGGTATGCCCGTCGACGTTTGGAAGCAGATACGGTGCGCGGTGCCGAGTATTTTCGAGCCGATTATTTGTTGCAACAAGAGGCCTATTATTTGTTCTTGCAACAAGGTCGGGATAAAACGTCCAATGTACAAGATCTCGCTTCGGCCCAGGATATTGCCTTGGTCATTGAAAAGTTGCGCACCGGTTGCATTCTGATGAGCCATGAAACAATTTCCAAACAAACCTATGATAAAGGCTTGTTAAACAGCGTGTTAACCTTTTTAGATGGACATGCGTACCTTCAAATTCCAGCGGTGGCGGTGTATTACCATGGTTATTATGCTTTGTTGGGTGAGCAGGCAGACCATCATTTCCAGCAACTAAAAACCTTGTTGCAACAGCATGGCAGCCATTTTTCGGCCGCCGAAACCCATGATTTGTATTTGATGGCCATCAATTATTGCATTCGTCGGATCAATTTGGCCGACGAGCGTTTTTATCGGGAAATTTTCGAGTTGTATCAAAGTGGATTGGAGCAAGGGGCTTTGTTGGAAGATGGCACGTTGTCGCGCTGGACCTACAACAACGTGACCATGACCGGTTTGCGGCTCCGCGAGTATGCCTGGGTGAAGCGTTTTTTGTACCGTTATGCCGATTATTTGAGCGTCGATCATCGGGAAGCGGCGTTCCATTTCAATTTATCGCGGTATTTTTACGACACCGGTGATTACCCCCAGGCCATGCAGCACCTGTTGCGGATGGAGTACGATGATGTGTTGCAAAATTTGGCTGCCAAGTTGTTGTTGGCCAAAATATATTTTGAACAAGAGGCAATTGGAGCCCTTGAAAATCAATTGGACAGTATTCAAATTTATTTGCGGCGAAAAAAAGTGCTTGGATACCACAAAAATAATTACAATGCGATACTTCGTTATATGCGTAAGTTGTTGTCTGTCAATTTTAATGACAGCGAATCACTGCGGTCCTTGCGAAAAATGATCCAGGAGGAGCCGGTGTTGACAGAGCGGGAATGGATGCTAAAACAATTGCCGGAAGTGCGTACCAACTAATTCTTGCCTACTTTTGCACCCCAATTTGATTTTGGGACCCATCTTGCTCGATCAAATTAGTCTTTTACCAAACTGTTTACCTTCATGATCAAAATCGGAGATAAAGCCCCTGATTTCACTTTGCGGGGGAGTGATAAAAGCCAAGTATCCCTCAAGGACTTTAGTGGGAAAAACGTGGTCTTGTTGTTTTATCCTGCGGCTTTTACGGGCGTTTGCACCAAAGAATTGTGCATGATGCGCGATGGCTTGGCCGAATACGAGCGCCTGGATGCTCAAATTTTAGCCATTTCGGTGGATAGTTTGTTTACGTTGGCACAGTGGAAAATGGATCAAGGTTTCAATTTTCCGATGTTGTCCGATTTTAACAAAACGGTGAGCAAAAAATACGACGTATTATACAAGGAATTTGTGTTTGAAATGAAGGGGGTATCGAAGCGTTCGGCGTTTGTGATTGATAAGACTGGAATCGTGCGTTACGCGGAAGTTTTGGAAAATGCTGGAGAAATGCCGAATTTTGAGGCGGTAAAAAACACCCTTGAATCGTTGAACTAATTATTGCAACTGATTGTTTTTTGTCCATATGAACGTGATAGACTTGAAATTTCATAAAACATCCTTTGCCACCAAACCACTTTGGGAGGAAGAGGAAGATGTATTAGTAGACGAAGATATTAGTTTTGGCCTGCCTGTTCATATTGTAGTATGGAATGATGATGTCAATTCATTTGAATGGGTAACCCAGTGTTTTATGGAAATTTTGGGCCATTCTTTCGAACAATCAGACCAATTGGCCTTAATTATCCATTATAAAGGCAAAGCGATTGTAAAAACCGGGCCCAAGTCGGAGTTAGTTCCCTTGTGCGAGGCCCTGCTTGATCGTGGTTTATCTGCCGAAATTGACGGTGAAGAAGCCACCTAAGAGCCTCAGAATATTCCACCGTAGCACCTTTAAACTCAAAAATGCCTGTTTTTTGGCTCAACGAAGATGAACTTGCCTTTCCACATCCATCACTTGCTGATCCGGGTGGATTGCTTGCTGTAGGGGGTGATTTGAGCGAAGATCGCCTGATTTTAGCTTATCAAAATGGTATTTTCCCCTGGTTTGAAGAGGATGGCGCCTATTATTGGTATGCCCCGGATCCACGCTGGGTGCTTTTTCCGCAAGAATTGAAGGTGCATAAAAGCATGCGGTCCATCTTCAACCAGCACAAATTTCACTATTCACTTGACACCTGTTTTGAGCGCGTTATGCGTGCCTGCTCCAGTACACCCCGGGGCGACCATGAGGGCAGTTGGATTTCGGACAGTTTTATCGAAGGCTATTCCCGTTTGCACCATCTAGGGCTTGCGCACTCGGTGGAAGTGTGGGATGGCGAAAACTTGGTGGGCGGGCTGTATGGCATCAGTTTGGGTAAAATATTTTTTGGGGAGAGTATGTTTGCCCATGCGCGCGATGCCTCCAAAGCAGGATTTATTGTGTTGGTTCGGGCATTGCAACAACTTAATTTCGTTTTGGTCGATTGTCAGCAACAAACACCGCATTTGGAAAGTTTGGGTGCACGCGGCATTTCCAAAGAACACTTTTCAGAATACCTTTTCCAAAATCAGTACGCGCACACGCACATAGGAAAGTGGAAATTTAACAGTGCCCTTCATATCGAAATATCAGCAGAAAAGTAATAAATTGCCAGCAAATTGGAGGCGAATCCATGTAAGTACAGGGCGCGCAAGCATCCTATTCAATTAGAATTGACACAACGCTATGCAGAAAACGGGAATGAAGGGGCTGCTATTTGTCACTTTGCTGCTCACCTTTTTATCATTTGAGTCCTCCACACCAGAAAGGGGTAATACCACGGCAGCTGTAGGAACAGACTACCCGAAGGATTATTTTCAATCTCCGGTTGGGCATATGATTCGACTCACCGGCAGTTTTGGGGAGTTGCGTGCGGGCCATTTTCACGCCGGTCTTGATATTGACGGAACCACCGGGGTGCCGGTTTACGCTGCTGCCGACGGTTATATTGCGATCATCAAAGTGCAGGCAAGTGCTTATGGTAATGTGCTTTATATCAAACATCCCAACGGATACACCACCTTGTACGCCCACCTCGATCGTTTTGCCCCCGAAATACAACAATATGTAAAAGAACAGCAATACAAACGGATGCGGTTTGAGGTGAATTTGCACCCGCCTGCTGAGATGTTTCGGGTGTCAAAAGGGCAAGAAATCGGTAAAATGGGTAATACAGGTGGTTCCCGTGGTCCGCACCTGCATTTTGAAGTTAGAAATACGGCAACCCAAAAAGTAGTAAACCCGCAGTTGTTCGGCATGCCGGTGCAAGATGATGTCGCCCCGGACATACGCGATATGAAGGTTTATTTTTTAAATGAAAAACGGGAAGTATTGGATAGCAAACCATTTCCGGTTGGCAAACAAAAGACGGGGGGCTATGATTTGGAAGGTGATACGGTACGCATTGGTGCCTGGCGCGTTGGTTTTGGGATAAAAGCGTATGACACAACAACTGGCAACAAAAACGACAATGGGATTTATGCACTTTCCATGTTTGTGGAAGATCAGTTGGCCTTTGAATGGCGCATGGATGAAATGGATTTTGATGAATCCCGGTATATCAATGCGCACATTGACTATTCGGCTCAGAAACGGTTTGGCGCTTGGTTTCATCGCTGTTTTGTCCTTCCGGGTGATAAATTATCCAATTATGTAAAAACGGAAACTATGGGGGCGGTGTCCTTATTTGCCGAAAAACCACAGAAAATTACCATAAAAGTACAAGATGCGCTCGGAAATGCCCGGTCAATTCACTTTTGGGCTTTGCGGGATACCCAAAATATGGTCACCTTCCCATCCACGGCGGATCGCTATAAATTGCCTTACGATACCGAACGAAAACTCCTGTTGGGTGATTTAAACCTGACCATACCCAAAGGTGCTTTGTACGAAACCCTGACGTTTGAATATTTTGTTTCCGCTGGCAATGCTAAAAACCAGTTTTCACCGATGCACCATTTGCAAGACTCCAAAACGCCGGTGCACAAGTATTACGAAATCAGTATCAAGCCGTATGGATTACCCGAATGGCTCCACAACAAAGCCGTTATTGCAAAATGCGGCGACGGCAAACCCGACAATTGCGGTGCATCCTGGCGTGGTGATTATATTATGACCAAAGTGCGGGAATTTGGCCAATATTGTGTGATGATTGATACAACGCCCCCGCAGGTTACCCCCGTGGTGTTCAATAAAGATATGCGCCGCAACAGTACCATGGCGTTCAAAATTACGGATAATATGGCCGTGAATGGCCTGGCTTATGGTCTGTATTATCGTGGTACCATTGATGGGAAATGGGTTTTGTTCCAATACGATAAAAAAAGGTCCCGGATTACCCATGTATTCGAATCCTGGCTGGAAAAAGGCACACATACCCTTCAACTGGAGGTAAAAGACGATCGGGATAACGTGGTGCTTTATACCAAAAAGTTCTTGCGGTAATCGATTGTAAGTGCGTTATGGCTTCCAAACGATCTTTTTACGTTGGAAAATCAAATTATAGGGTACGAGCAATCCAAAATATAAAGCCAGCATCATGTCAAACAGGGGCGTTTTTAGCAGCAAATCATTGCTTTTTAAGCGCTTAAACACGGGTTTATAACAAATCTGAAGCGACGCTTGTCGGAGTACATAGATACCCAGCGCAGGTAATGCGTATTGTACCCCCAACAGGGTTAGCAAAAGCAAAAAATAGTGAAAAACCAGGGTTCCGGCAAATAAGGTGAGCAACAATTGATGTACAGGCTTATACACATGCGATACGCTTAAATGCCGCTTTTTTTGCCGAAACCACTGGGGCCAGTTTGCAGCGGCTGCGGAGTACATGGTTGCTTGTGCATCCGTACAAATTGCGGTATTTTTTGAATTTGCGGCCGCGTTGATCAATAAATCATCATCTCCAGAAGCAAAATGGGCATGTTTTTGATACCCATGCTGTTCCTCAAACAGTTTTTTTTTGAACGCCAGGTTGCGTCCAACCCCCATGTATGGCATGCCCATGCCCGCCATGCCGCCATATAAAAAGGCCGTGTGGTTGGTTTCAAAACGGGCCCATTGGTTCAAAAATCCAGGTTCAGGCAACAATGGCCCAAAACCAAGTACAATATCGATCCCAGGTTGTTGCATGTGCCGCGCCATACTGTTGAGCCAATGCGGACTGGCTGGTTCACAATCGGCATCGGTAAGCACCAGCCATTCATGTTGCGCCGCTTGAATTCCAGTACTGAGGGCTGCTTTTTTCCCAGCCTGGGTTTTGGTCGCCAGATGGATCGCTTTGAATTGCGTAAATTGATTTTCAAAGGATTGTAATATCAAACGACTATCATCGCTGGAGGCGTCATTCACGACCAGCAGATTGAACCTGCATGGATACGCCTGGCCCAGCAAGGATGGCAGGTGTTTTTTTAAATTGGCAGCCTCGTTGCGGGCGCACATCAACAAACTGAGTGCTGGATAAATAAGCGGCGTAGGGGTTGTTTCGGACTCCTTGCGCAGGATTTTTTGCCAACCTGCCCGGATAAAAAACACATAAAGTGCTAATTGCAAGGCACTTACGCTGCAATACAGGACAAAAATCAGGAAAATCAGGAGCCGCCCAGCATCAGCACTAAAACTTTCCATAGGACAAATTAAATCAAGTCAACAAAGGTAGTAGTTCTCACGCTCCAATTTTATCAATACTTTTGCGCACGAAAAATCAGCACGTTTGAAAAAGATCATCATAGCCATAGACGGCTACTCCTCCTGCGGAAAAAGTACCCTTGCGAAAGGGCTGGCAAAAGCCTTGCACCTGGCCTACCTCGACACGGGCGCCATGTATCGCGCGGTAACCTTGTATTTATTAAACAATAACATCGATTACAATGATTTGGATGCAGTTGCAGCAGCCTTGCAACAGGTATCTATTCATTTTGAACGTATCCATGGCCAAAACCACACGTTTCTCAACGATGTCGATGTGGAAACCGAAATTCGGTCCATGCACGTTAGCGAACACGTAAGTCCGGTATCCGCTATTTCCATGGTGCGCAAGGCCATGGTACAACAACAAAAAGCGTTTGGCAAGCGCCGCAACATTGTTGCCGACGGCCGCGATATCGGAACGGTCGTATTCCCGGATGCCGATTTGAAAATATTTCTGGTTGCCGATGCCGACGTGCGCACCAGCCGCCGCCATTTAGAACTTGCCTCCAAAGGCATTGACGCGGAATGGGATGATATCTATAAAAACCTGACGGAACGGGATCAAATCGATTCATCCCGTGCCGACAGTCCGCTCCGCAAAGCCGATGATGCTACGGTCTTGGATAATACTTTGTTATCCGAAGAAGAGCAGTTGGCGATTACGTTGGAGTGGGTTCGGTTGGTTAGGAGTGAGGAGTGAGGAGTGATGAGTGATGAGTGATGAGTGATGAGTTTCCGATTAATTAGTTAGTAATCAAATAAATACAAAAAAAAGTTAAGAATTATTTCAACTTCGGAGAAGTCAAGCACACATAAAAAAGGCAAACGCTAAATTACCAAGCCCGAAGGGCTGACATGATTATAGCTATGATGTGATTATTGCCGTTGGCATGATTACCGCCATGATATGATTATTGCCGTTGGCATGATTACCGCCATGATGTGATTATTGCCGTTGGCATGATTACCGCAATGATATGATTATTGCCGTTGGCATAATTACCATCGTGATATGTTTATCGCCGTTAACATGATTATCGCCATGATATGATTATCGCCATGATATGATTATCGCCATGATATGATTATAAACATGACATGATTATAAACATGACATGATTATAACCATGTCATGTTTATCGTTTTACATGCGATCGTATTTTTCCAGGCCCATGCTTTGAATAATCGCGATCAATTTATTGGCGTATTGCGGGTCGCTGGCATAACCTGCTTCGGCAAGACCTTTTGCCCATTTTCGGTAGGCTTGTGGTCCCAAATCGAACAATTGTGCATATCGATTGCTGTTTTTTAGAAAATCGGTATGTGCCCGATAGCTGCCCCAGGCATTTGGGTATTGCAGGAAAAAATCCTTGTGCGAATCATCGGTAAAGTTTTGGCAATGGCCTTTTCTGCATTTTTTGGAAAAACATTTGATTCCAAAATGGTTGTTGGTTGCTTTGGCCAACTTGCT
>CAIVGO010000158.1 GCA_903905445.1 uncultured Bacteroidota bacterium | reverse complement strand
TCCAGGATATACAAGTGCCCATTGCGCACCAAATCAGGAAAAAATTGCAAGAAAAACGTCAACAACAACAAGCGGATGTGCATGCCATCGACATCGGCATCGGTGGAGATCACCACCCGGTTGTAACGCAAATCATCCAGTGAATCTTCAATATTCAAAGCGTGTTGCAACAGGTTAAACTCTTCGTTTTGGTACACCACTTTTTTGGTCATACCATAACAGTTTAAGGGTTTACCGCGCAAACTAAACACTGCTTGCGAATCAACATCACGTGCTTTGGTCAACGATCCGCTGGCCGAGTCTCCTTCCGTAATAAAGATGGTACTGGCCAAACGTTTTTCCTCGGTAGCCTTTTCATTGAGGTGAAAACGGCAATCCCGCAACTTTTTATTGTGAATATTGGCCGCTTTGGCCCTTTGGTTGGCAATTTTCTTTACATCGGCAATTTCTTTGCGCTCGCGTTCGGATTGCTGAATCCGCTTCAGCATTTCTTTGGCGACCTCCGGATTTTTATGCAAAAAATCGTCGAGTGCTTTGCTCAGAAAATCGGACATCCAGCCTTTAATGGCAGGTCCGTCGGGCGCGATACGTTCTGAACCAAGCCTTGTTTTGGTTTGGCTCTCAAACACAGGCTCTTCAACCCGTACTGCCACGGCCGCAATGATGCTTTCGCGGATATCTTTGGTGTCAAATTGCTTCTTAAAGTGCTCCCGTACTACTTTTACCAAAGCTTCTCGAAAAGCCACCAAGTGGGTACCGCCCTGGGTTGTATTTTGACCATTGACAAAAGAATAATACTGTTCCCCGTAATGATCGCCATGCGTCATCGCGATTTCTACATCTTCCCCGCGCAAGTGAATGATTGGGTAGCGTACATTTTCCGCAATGGTTTTCTTTTCCAGTAAATCGAGCAGACCGTTTTTCGAAAGGAAGATTTTCCCGTTAAAATTGATCCGCAGGCCTGCATTGAGGTAGGCATAATTCCACAATTGCTGTTCTACAAATTCAAATACCCAGCGAAAATTGCGAAACATGCCATTATCCGGCCGAAAACGAATGGTGGTGCCGTTATCTTCTTTAGTTGCCTCTACCTTGCTCTCACTTTTCAGGATTCCAAACTGAAAATCAGCCTTTTTACACTGACCTTCCCGGTATGCCTCTACCTGAAAATATTCAGAAAGTGCGTTTACCGCTTTGGTACCAACCCCATTCAAACCTACCGATTTTTTGAAGGCCTTGGAATCATATTTTGCACCCGTATTGATTTTACTGACCACATCTACCACCTTTCCGAGTGGAATGCCACGGCCATAATCGCGTACCGTCACACCTTGTTCATTGATACTCACGTCAATTTGTTTGCCATATCCCATGGCAAATTCATCAATCGAGTTGTCCAACACCTCCTTTACCAATACATAGATACCATCATCAGGACTGGAACCGTCGCCTAATTTGCCAATATACATACCCGGACGCAACCGAATATGCTCGCGCCAATCAAGGGATTTGATCTCGTCTTCCGTATAACGAACTTCTGCCATCTTCGAATCTTGCGTTTTTTTATTTGACTTATGGTGGTTTTTTGAAATCTAAGCGCCACAAAAATAACATTATGTTTCCATAGCGCAAAATAAAAAACAAAATGTTTTTAATCTTCCTGGTAAGAAATCATCCAGAGCCCGAGGAAGGTAATGGAGCCATTCAACAAAATGGTCAAAAAACCTACATCAAACCAAGGTTTTATCCCAATTTCAATCAACCAACTGAGTAGCGGTGCTGCAATACATACAAGTGTCACCAAGGAAATGTTCACTTGCGGCCAGCTTGGCACCAGCCGTTGAAGCGGCAGTGTAACATCCCAGGGATGCAACTGAAATTTGGTAAACATGCCAAACATAAAGAGCCCTAGCAAGGGACCATAGGTGTACCCCGCAATGCGAAATACCAGGTTGATCACCGCATCATTGCTGTATGCGTTGAGTAACAGTATAATCAGCACAAATAGCACCGAAAACCCAAGGTGTACAAACGTTCGGGTACGACGTTGCTGCCGCTCATGTGCGCGTTCTTGCTCAATCCAGTCGGAAGCGTAAGGATCTGCTTCCAATTTGTTTTTCTCAAAATTTAAAAAGTCTACACAAAAACTGGTGGTCAAAGCCGTCAAGGCAGAATCCGAACTCGCATAAGTGCTGGCAATCAACCCCAAAATAAAGAAAATGCCGGCACCAACTCCTAAGTGGTCAAAGGCTATTTTAGGGTATAAATGATCCGTTCTTGCAGGTATTTCCAGTCCAAGTCCACCCGCATACAGGTACAAGAGCGCCCCTAATACCAAAAACAGGAAATTGATGAGTACCAGGTAAATACAAAACACCAGCATGTTTTTCTGTGCTTCCCGTATGTTCTTGCAAGCCAGGTTCTTTTGCATCAAATCCTGGTCCAGCCCGGTCATCACAATCGCAATGAGTGCACCGCCTACAAATTGCTTGACAAAATGATTGGGGTCGGTCAAAAAGTTATCGAAGAAAAATATTTTGCCATACCGACTGTTCATCACGGCTGGAATGATTTCGCCCGCGGTGAGGTTCAACGCTTTCCCGATGGTGGCTACTGTAAAAATTAAAGCCGCCAGGAAAAAGGTCGTCATGATGGTATCGGTCCATATGATTGTTTTCAAACCACCTTTATAGGTATATCCGTAAATCAAGGCCAGCATTAAAATAACCGTGATTGGAAAGGGTACGCCTAAATGGCTAAAAACAAACATTTGTAAAACGGTTGCTGCCAAAAACATACGCGTTGCAGAACCCAGGGTGCGCGAAAGGATAAAAAACCCTGCCCCTGTTTTATAAGCAGCATGTCCAAGCCGCTCCTCCAGGTACCCATAGATGGAAGTCAGGTTCATGCGGTAATACATGGGCATCAGCACGGTTGCGATGACCAAATAACCGACCAGATATCCCAAGACCATTTGCATGTAGGAAAAAGCCATATTCAGGCCCGTTCCGCCTACTTTACCGGGAATAGAAATAAAGGTTACGCCGCTGATGCTGGTACCAATCATGGCATAGGCCACTACATACCAAGGCACTTTCCGATTGGCCAAGAAAAAGCCTTCATTACCAACATTCCGGCCGGTAAACCAGGCAACGCCAACCAGCATAGCAAAATACAGGAAGAGGATACCAAGTACGAGTAAAGGCGTTAATTGCATAAGGAAGCATTGTTAGTAACCGGGTCAAACCCAAGGCTGCCTGCGGGTTCAACAGCACAAGCCGGCACAAAAGTAGTTTTTTTCCAACAACAACGGCTGCACGCTTTCAGGTGTGCAGCCGTTGTTGTTGGAATCAAGCCGTTTTAACGTGTTTATCGACCGATTATTTTTGGTAACGGCGATAAAATTCGCGGAAGGTAATCATGCGCTGCTGGTCTTCATCCCACAATTTGTGGAAAATACACCGCAAACTTTGCCAAAACGTAATTTTATTGGCCACCTGATCGAAAATTGGATTTTCATGGTGGCATTTTGCCAAGGCATAATTCGGTACCAGCGGATTCAAATGGTGAATATGGTGATAGCCAATATTTCCTGTAAGCCACTGGAACATTTTGGGCAATTTGTAGTAGGTGCTACCCTGAACAGCAGCCACTACATAATCCCAGCGATCTTTCCATTGCTTGTACGACATTTCATGCTGGTGTTGCACGTAGAAAAACCAAATTGCGATAATGCCAAAAGCCACCAGAATGGGCAGGTGTACATATAATAAGGCCTTAAAGCCCAACAACGCAACAATACCCGCATGAATCAGCACCAGGTAAATGTTATTGAGCAACAAAGCACGGTGTGCATGTTCCCAACCCTTCAAACGAATGAGCGGAATGCGGTTATTTACCAAAATATACCACATTGGGCCGATCAGAAACAATACCGGGAAACTGCGATAAAGCTTGTATTTGCCCCGCTGAAAAGAAGATAAGGCTTTGTACTCCTCCACGGTATATACCTGAATATCACCGATATCGCGGTATTCCCACAAAACACCGTTGTGCCCGTGGTGAAAATTGTGCGCCTTTGCCCAATACCGGTAAGGAATGAAACTCAAAAAACTACAGATCTGGCCAATGATATCGTTGGCTTTCCGGTTTGTTGTAAAAGACTGGTGCCCGCAATCGTGTTGAATGATGAAAATTCGCACCAAAAAGAAGGCATTCACAATGGCAAGACCAATCACTGCTGCGATCGAAATGTCAATCAGCAAATACATGGCCACCCAAATAGCAACAAAGGGCAAAAAGGAATTTAAAATTTGAATAACGGCTTTCTTGGTGTTGGGCAATTGATACGATTTGACAATACCCGGAAGTGTCTTTAGGATTGCTGGATCGTACTGTGGTTGGATAGTTCCCATGCGTTGGATACGGTGAAAATGACCCCGGCAACAGACCATCTATTACTTCGTTTGCCGACGGTAAGATGAAATTAAATGTACGCTTTCATGCCACTCAAAAAGAATGTTTTGAAATGGGAGCGCAAAATCCGGCAAATAATCGAATTGCCCGACTTCCTCCGGTATTAATTTTGCCCGTACGGATGCAAAACTGGTATTTAGACTGATTTTACCGAAGCAAGGTCACTTGCCCCTGCAATGCTTTTTGTTGGGCCGGATGAGCGGCTCCTTCCAATTGCACCCAGGCCTGATAAAGGTACACACCAGGCAAGGCTGCACGCCCCTGAATACGCCCATCCCAAAATGGTGTTGCCCCGGTGCTTGAAAATACCTGATTGCCCCAGCGGTCATACACCTGCATCTTGATTTGCCCAAGCTGGCAGTCACTAAACACTTGAAAAATGCCATTAATGCCTTCATGATCAGGCCAAAATACATTCGGAACGTATGTCTTACACGCCGGACAATCGGCAAAATCAACCTGAATGGTATCTTGAAAAACACAGGCTTGCGTTTGTACCTGCACCGTGTAACTGCCCGACTCGGATACGGTGATGGAAGGCGACTGTTGCCCATTGCTCCATAATAAGGCGGCGCCCGGGGTGGTTTCAATAGGCGCGATCTGGAGGGCTTGACCGGTACACAATAGGGTATCTTTGCCTAAAGCGACTGTTTGGGGACTTATAAACGTCAATTGCAAGGCTTCTTCGGTAAAACACCCCGCTTGATCTGTTACTGTAACAGCATATTGCCCCGATTTGTTGGCAACAATGGAAGATAAGGCCTCACCGGTATTCCAGGCATATTGGTAATCCGGGTTGAACCCGGCCTCTAACGAAACCAAATCGCCTGCACAATACACCGAATCCTTTCCAAGTGCTATTTCGGGCGGTGTATCCACTATGAGGTATTGCACGGCCGTATCCAAACACCCGCCTACCTGAAATTGATGCCAAATGGCATGTGTACCCGGTTCATCAAAGCGAACAATGCCGATTTCGGCACTCGATCCGGTGGCAGGAATGGCCGATCCAAATTGCCAATTTGAACTACCAAAGGGATAACGCCCAACGCCCTGCAAGCGTTTTACACGAATTGCTTCCCCTGGGCAAATCACCGAATCCTGCATGCTAAAATGCGCATCCAGATCGCCCGGATCGTAACAAAAATCGTCTACCGAATAATTAAATTGCTTTTCAAGTACGGTTTCGGGCCGAATACAGGAAAAAACACTGCGCTTTATCTCAATGGGGCTGCTTTTAAAGATCGTATCAATTTGTTGTAGCGCACATGCCTGCCTGGTTGGGCAGTTGGGCAAAGATCCATCCAAATAAGGTCTGCTAAAAACAAACCGGTCTGCTGATAAATTCGCAATACGGGTAAAATCCTGGCCCCCCGCATTGCCCAGCGCATTGCCAAACAGCCCTGCTAAATACACTTTTTGGGTCTGTAATGCTCCATCCAGGGTATGCCGCAATAGCAGGCTCCCGCCCCCGCCCAGGTAAAAAATACTGGTTAACAAGGTGCCATCACCAGAAAGGCTTAATTGGTTGCTCGCCAGGTCTTTTGATAAGAGGCCACCGCCCCCCAAACGCAGTTCTTTAAACCACTTCCAGTTAAAATTACCATCCATCACACCAATACCCACCCAGTCAATCCCTTCCGAACGTGCCAAAAAAGCAATATCGCCATTTGGAAGCACTTTTAATGATTGAATAAAAATATCGGGAAAAAATGCCTTTTTCAGCACATTCCCTTGCGCATCCAACTGCATCATGACGGTATGATCAGGTCCGAATGAACCCCCGCCTGGCTGTTTTTGTTCTACCCCAACGGCAAGTAATAATTTATCATCCATCGGTTCCTGGCAAAAAATGCGGTATAAATCAAACGTTCCTGCAGTGTATTGATATTCCCAAAGGGTTTGTCCGGCAAAATTGAGTTTTCCTAAAAAAAGTTGTTCTGCCGGACGGTTGTAGCCGCCCAAATAACATCCGTCGGATTGCAGGCTCAGGCTGTACCGATCCAGGATAGCAGGCGCAAAAGCCCCCCAGGCTACATCGCCAAATGCATTGGTTTTAATTAAAATTTGCCCTAGTATGGAACCATTTAACGATTTTTGAGCGTGCAGCAAGGCCCCACCATCCGACATCGGCCGCACATTCCATCCAGCCGGAAATTCGAAGGTCGTATCGGGTGGATAATAAATTTTTGCCCAAAGGGGATAACCGTTGGTGTCTGCGTGCAAGATAAAAGCATGTGCATATTGATCACGGTATTCGCCACTAATCAAAAAACCACCTGTTGCCTGTTCCTGTACCTCGTGGGCAATCAGGTATCGGCCCCCCGGGTCAGCATACACCCTTTGAAAGGCTTGCCCTTGCAACAAGTATTGCAAACCAAACAGGCAAAAGCAAGATAAAACTAGGCGAAACAAACACATCCGCATGGGATTCTGTTAAGTTGTCGATGATTTATGAAATAGATTAAAAAAGGACATTCATCTTTGCGCACCAGCAAGGTTTGAATTGGACGAAAGCGGCAATGTTGCGCTTCCGACCAATCATTACCAGGTGTTGACCATCATAAAGGTGCATTACACATGACCAACGAGCAGTTCAAGGCTTTTTCACCCACTATTCCCAGCGATCCGGGCATTTACAAATTCATCGCGCCGGATGGGGTTATTTTATATGTCGGCAAGGCCAAAAACCTGCGCAACCGGCTCTCTTCTTATTTTGGAGAAAAAAAGCACCAATTGGCCAAAACCAAGGTGATGGTCAAACACGCCCAGCACATTGAATTTACCATCGTTGAAACCGAATATGATGCCCTGCTGCTCGAAAACTCCCTGATCAAAAAACATCTTCCACGGTATAATGTAATGCTCAAAGACGAAAAATCGCCTTTGATTTACATTTGTATCAAATTAGAGCGTTTCCCCAGGGTGTTTTTGACCCGCAAGACCATCCGCGACGGCTCCACTTATTTTGGCCCTTACCTCAACAAGTTTCGCGTAGAACAAATAACTGAATTAATTCGCAAACTATTTCAATTACGTACGTGTACACTCAATTTATCGGTAGAAAATATTGATAAAGGCAAATTTAAGCCTTGTTTAGAATATCACATCAAAAACTGTGCAGCCCCTTGTGTAGCCTACGAAAGTGAAGAAAGCTACAACAAGAAAATTGAACAGATTAAAAACGTGCTCAAGGGCAATTTTTCGGCGGTAAAGGCACATTTAAGAGATGAAATGCAGCATTTTGCCGAAAATTTGCAGTTTGAACAGGCGCAATTGGTGAAAGACAAACTGCTGCTTTTTGAAGATTATCAGGGGAAAAGTACCGTAGTAAACCCCAATATCAAGGATGTGGACGTATTTGCCATTGCAGAAGATGAAAAAGAGGCGTTTGTCAATTACCTCAAAGTAGTGAATGGCGCGGTGATCATTACTTACACCCTTACGTTGACCAAAAACCTGGATGAAGACCGTGAAACGTTGTTGTTGTTTGCTATTGAAAACCTGCGTGAACGGTTCAATTCCATTACGGCCGAACTGATCCTGCCTATTCCTTTGGTTATTCCCAACGGAGAAAATCTGATTATTACGGTGCCTAAAATTGGCGACAAGAAGAAACTGCTCGATCTTTCTGAAAAAAACGTGCAGTACCACCTTCTGCAGCGCAAACGCCAGGCAGCCAATCAAACGGGGCGTCAAACCTCGGCTGAACGGATTTTGCGTACCCTGCAAACCGACCTGCAAATGGAAGCCGTTCCCCTGCACATTGAATGCTTTGACAACTCGAACATCCAGGGAACCAATCCGGTATCGTCGTGTGTGGTGTTTCGAAATGCCAAACCTTCGAAAAAAGACTATCGGCATTACAATGTAAAAACCGTAGAAGGCCCCAACGACTTTGCCAGCATGGAAGAAGTAGTGTTTCGGCGCTACAAACGCCTGCTCGCGGAAGGGGAAAGTTTGCCCCAACTGATTATCATTGACGGCGGTAAGGGGCAATTGAGTGCAGCCATGAAAAGTTTGCGCATCCTGGGCATCGATCAGCAGGTAACCGTGGTAGGCATTGCCAAACGCCTTGAAGAGATCTTTTTCCCGGAAGATCCAGTTCCGTTGTACATCAATAAAAAATCAGAATCGCTAAAATTGATGCAACAGGCCCGGAATGAAGCGCACCGATTTGCCATTACGTTTCACCGCAATCAGCGCAGCAAAGATTTTATCAAAACCGAATTGACCGAAATACCCGGCATTGGGACCAAAACCGCCGAAAAACTGTTGCAGCATTTTGGCTCTATTGCGCGGGTGAGAGAAACAGATCCCGCGGAATTGGAGACTTTGATTGGGAAAGTGGCGGCTAAAAAGGTGCGGGGGTATTTTGAAGGAGAGGGAGAGATTGAGTAGGCAAAGACCATTTCGTGCATACAATACGAATCCATGAATCGGGGGACATTTTTCACAACCTGGTTAAAAGATGACTGCCCGTACCAACACCTAGAAGGTACGGACAGCCATACAATATTTTGCCTTGTTCGTTATCTGATTCTTTTAACCTTGAACCTACAATCCTGAAATACTAATGTATCAGGGTTGTTTAAATTTATTTTAGGGGGCATCAAAACAAAAGAACAAGAAACTTTGCCTTCCAACCATTTTTTATCACTTGAAATTTTATCTATTTTGGCAAACCTTTCAGGTGCTGATTCAATGATTTTGTAAGCATCTTCCACAACATCTCCATCCGCCTGAATGGTTGCGTAAAAAGCCCGTATCAAGGTATCCCCATACGGAACAAATGAATGATCATTCAATTTTTGTTCGCCAAGTTTCATTGGAAGCAATCCAATACTCATAGACTCCCTCAAGTACCCTTGGTCATTTTTTTTGCTAATAATGATTGATATTCTTTCATCTACGGAATAACTTGCATAAGCCTCTGCTTCCCAGTTTTTTCCGTTTTTTAACCCCCAAATCCGACCATCTGAATAATCTGGGGTGTAAAGATCTTTTTTACAGGCAGGTAGCATGATTGCCACCATGCAAAATATTGAAAGAATCCGCATGAGGTATTTTTGTTTAGGTTAAAAAACATGAGTCACCCCTAATCTTTGGGAAACCTAAAATTCGGGATTTTTACCCATTTTACCTAACACTCAGCAAAGCGGAAACATTTGGGTAAGATATTCGACCTCTAGCGAGGTCGTGCGGAAAAAATACCATTGGGCGTTGCTACAGATATCTGACCTCCAAGGAGGTCATTGCCTTGCCTTTGTGATTCCAGGAAATGGTTTTAAATCAATAAATCATTGGGCAACACGACGACTTCAGAGAAGTCGTGCATTTGTAGAAAAAATACAAGGACCGAACCCGCTCACGACTTCGGAGAAGTCGTGCATTTGTAGGCCGTGCATTTGTAGAAAAGATAAGGCGCAAAATCGGGATTTGAACAATGGCGGAAGAAACGCAAACTAAGGATCTCAAAAAATAAAAGAGCCATCCCGAATTTTAGTTTTCACCAAAATTTGGGATGGCTCATGTCAAAAAATATCTTAAAAAACAAGCCTTAGCGCATTTGCAAATGCTTGATGGAGTAGTAACAAATGGTACCAAATCCTACTGCCAACATGGAGTGGAACAGCAAAAACGCAGTATTATCGGTCAACAAGCCTACAATGGCTGAAGTCGTAAACACCAAGGCCATAACACCTTCGATAATGGTTACCCAGGAAATTTTCTTAGCGACATAACTTGCGCTTTTGAAGCTCTTTTGCTGACCATTGATGCCATATTTTGGGGTACGCACAAAACCAGATGCTTTACCACGGTAACCTTCAATCACCGCAATCGCGTTGTACAGCGACAAACCCATTGAAATTGGCATAAACGAGATAAACAAACCGAAAAAGCGCACTTTTTCCCACAAAGTAGCCGGTTCCGTACGGTGCAACACCGCGGTAATATTGGCGGTGTAAGAAATGCCTACTACAGAGAAAAGACCCAATACCGAGAAAGACAAAAAGTGTGTAGAAATACCCAGTTCGCTAAAAGCAAATGCAAGTGGAATACTGCTCAAGGCAGCGATAAACACCCACAAGAACACACCATACGCCAACAATTGGCTGGTAGCGTGTACTTTTTGCATCATATTGAGTTTGCCATTGCTTTC
>CAIVGO010000157.1 GCA_903905445.1 uncultured Bacteroidota bacterium | reverse complement strand
TAGTTTGTCCAATTAAATTTTCTAATCCTCCAAATGTTTTTGCATATACAAAAACTTGCTCCCCTACCGGATGGTAAAAAATGCTGTGTTTGGTGGTGGTTTCTTTTTCAAAGTGTGCCATGTTGTTGTTGTTGTTTATGGTGGTTAGTAATTGACAATTTGAATATTGTAGTCCTGCAAACTTAATGCAAAAAACAAAAGAAAATCACCTGGTTTTTCTCTAAGTGCACAAATAATACCTGGTAACTCATCTATTATTTCAAATGTTTTCTTAGCATAGTCTACACGACTAAATTCTAAAAATAAGATTATCATTTGTTCTCCAGGCTTGGATTTAACCTCCATATTGAGGCACGCAATGACTTTTTCAAGGTCTTCGGAAGTGTGTGTTAATTTAATAACCATGGTGTTGTTGTTTATGGTGTGTTAAAAAGGTATTTTTACTTGTTCAATAGTTTGTTCAACAGGTAATTCAATTTCCTTCTGCAAAGCAATAACCCGCATACACCACTTTTCCGGTTCCTCCCCATATTGCTCGCTTAATTCGGCATGGCCACGGCCAAAAGCCGCAATCAGTTTATCCAAATGTTCCCTGGTGTAGTTGTTTACCACTTCCTCGGGGCTGCAAAACCGCCATATTGGGTACTCAATAAACCGCCCCATGCTCGAAACTTCGGTGTAGCCCCAATTGGCGGCTACAATCCACTGTTCACTGCCCATACCCTCCAATTCCACCAGGCGAAAACGTGCCGGGGTTTTCTTTTGAAACAATCGGAGGTCCACCGTGGCTACCTTTTGGAAGTAGTTGGGCGTTTTCTGATCGTACAATTTGCCGCCATAGCGTTGCATCATCTTTGTGAGATACTCCGTTGTGCAGCGAATGACCGGCATAGGCAGTTCACAGCGTAGGAAAATGTTATTGAATAACTCTTCCATGTTCTGTTGAACAACGTCTTTGGAGGCCTGTCGTAGTTTTAATAGGGCTTCATTCTCGAGTAAGGCAGGATCAAACCACAAACGGTTGGTACCTGGGGTAAGTATTTGGCGTTTTTGAAGGAAATACATTAGGTATGGTAGTTCCCTGTATAGTTTTTCCTCAAAATCTTTGACTGGGTTGGCAATTGGGTTCACCTTCATCACAAAAAAGCGGGTAGTAGTGGTCCCCACTTTCATAAATCCCTCCGGGTGGTTGGAGGCAAAAATAAACTTATCGAAGCTTTTTACAACTTTCGCGTCCTGGTGCTTTGCTTCCACCACTTTCTCAAAGCTGGTAATCAGGTCCTTTAGGATATTTTCAATGGTACCTTTGCTGTCGTTCGTTTCTTCCACGCAAGTAAGCAGTTTACCCGCGCTCAATGCGTTGAAGTTTTGCCCAATCCGTTGTGCATCGGTTTTGGTGGCATTTTCGCCGAACAGGGCCAACATCAAATTAATGAACGTGCTTTTTCCGGTGCCTTCCTCACTACTTACCAGTGCCAGGGCTTGTAGGCGCTGTGTGGGTTTCAGGTAACACAGGGCTACCCAGTCCCACCCTAGTTTCAGGTATTTGTTGCCGTACGTTGCGTGATCAAATATGTGTTTGAAAAAACGCGCCGTATTGGCAATTTCCGGTATTTGCTCATAATCAAAGTTTTCTGGATCAAGCGTAAACCCTTCGGGCAACAAAAAATCCTTTGCCTTGAATGGTAGCGGCTGGTAACTATTGAAAAAACGGTACTTTCTTTCTTCGTGTGTGATCTCAATAACGCGCCGGTATTCCAGGTGCTCGGGTTCAATGATCCAGTTGTTGAACCTTGGTAGGCTGGTTACGCTTACGCCTTCCATCTTCAATTCAGTAACCTTGCGCCGTACGTAGGTGTAGGAACATGATTTGGTGAACACATCATAATTCACCATTCTTTCAAAATAGTCGTCGCAAACTTTAATGTGGCTCCATTCATCAGCCCTTTTGTTTTTGTCCTCCAAATCTTTGGAGGTTCTAAACCGCTTTACTAGCTCCTCCATTTTGCGGGGTGTCAAACCCACCTGGGTAGATAAATTGGTAATGTAAATGTCCCGCACGTTGTCCTTAGGAACATCGCTAAGCATCCGGGCGGCTTCCTCCTGCATTTCGGCCACCATTACGGGGCTGGCTGTTTTCAAAAAGTCCTTGCCAAAGGTTTCTTCAACCCATGCCTGAATAGAATCTACCTTTGAAAGTTCGGCTACTTGGATGCCTTTACGCACCACTTCGCCCATGTCTTTGCATCCGCGTGGGTATTCCACCTGCAACACTTCACCGATGGTAAGCAACGCTTTTAGGGCAATTACATGGGCTTTGGCTACTTCCTTTTTGTAGCCTTCTTTTGCCTTGCTCGTTTCGTTGTCGAGTGCTAGTATGATCCGCAACGGCTTCTCCCCGTTGAATTTCTTAATGGCTGCCAGGTGATCGGGTGTAAGCGCCGTACCACATAGGGCCACCACATTACGGGTGCCTTCCTGGTGCATCGCCCACACATCGGCGTATCCTTCAACGATCCATATTTCTTGGGTGGCCCGGATAAATGGCGCCGCTCCGTGGTAGTTGTACAGCAATTTGGATTTGCTGTACAAAATGGTTTCCGGGCTGTTGATGTACTTGGGGCTGTCGGGTACGCTATCATCAAAGCGCCGCCCGGCCCATGCCACAATGTGGCCGCTGTGGCTTTTGATGGGGATGGTGGAACGCTTGTAAAAGGATATGTTACCTTTTTCATTCGTTATTCCAAGGGCTGCCAGGGCGGTGGGTTCAACCTGTGGTTTGGTGCCATCGCAATACCCCACCCCGAAGTGGTCCAGCGTTTCGGGGGTAAATCCTCGATCTTGAAAATATTTCAAGCCGGGGTTATCGTCCGTTTTTGATACTGAAAAGTGCGCTTGCATCACCATTGCGGTGGTGCGTAGCTGCATCTTTAAATCAAATTCGGGGTCTTTTTCGCCCTTTGCGTATTCGATTTCTATTTTGTAGAAGTTGGCCAGGTACACAATGGCATCCGGGTAAGTGTACCCTTTTTCCATCAGGAACGAAATACTGTCACCACCGCGCCCACACCCGAAACATTTATACATGTTTCGGGATGGGCTTACGGAAAAACTTGGGGTGCGCTCGGTATGGAATGGGCAACACCCCTTGTTTTTCTTGAGTGGTACAAATTCGCCTACTATTTCCTCAATTCGGGCGGCATCGCGTGCCGCTTCGATGGTATTTTTACTAATCATTGCGTACAATAATGGGCGCTTTGGCGCTGGTTAATTCGATTCTACATTTTTCAGTTTGCACATGTTGTACAAAGTGCCTACAAATACGCCCAATCGAAAAAACAGGCGGTTGTCATTGGTAAAAAAGACGTAAGTAATGGTGCGTGTTTTCGCGTATGCAAGTTGTTGGATATTAAATTCAAAATCGTATTCAGCCTGTAGTTCCTTGAAATGTTCCTCAATTGGGTAACTTTCAATGCAAGGTGGTATTTCAATTTCAATGGCCATTTCAAAGAAGTATCGCTGCATGGTTAATTTAGTTTGTTGGTTAAAACTGGGTTCTGTGGGGTGTATTGGGCCTGTTTGGGCGTTCAATGCAGATAGGCTGCATAAAAACATGGCGGTGATCAGTATTTTTTTCATTCTACGATTACATTGAAAAGTTCACCAATATTTTTTCGGTAGTACAATAACTTTTCGGGCGTTTCGCGCCGTATCGTTGTAAATACGTGTTGTTCTGGGCGGTATATTTCGCTAGGCTTTACGTTGTACACCGTTGCATTTTGAAATATTAGCATCAGGTATTTACCTTTTTTGGGCAACTCATAAGCGCCGTTATCGGTATCGTATTCCAAAAATTCGGCGCTTAAATCACTTAATTCAACCGGAATAACCTCGAGCAATTTGGCGATTTTGCAAAACCGGTATTCCAAAGAAGGAAATACCAATTTTG
>CAIVGO010000156.1 GCA_903905445.1 uncultured Bacteroidota bacterium | reverse complement strand
GCTGTTGAACTGGCCGAACAAGATCATATCGGTGCTACCCAAGGCATTCCCGGTGTTGCTGCAGCTGCCACCATACCACCTGCACCTGTACTACTTTCCCCCAACGACCCGTTCTATTCCCGGCAATGGGGCTTGAACAATAACGGCTCCTTCACCTTATCGGCTGCTGTTTCCGGAGCCGATATTGACATGGAAAAAGCCTGGAATATCACCAAAGGCGATTCGAACATCGTCGTGTGTATCATGGACAGCGGCATCAAACGTGATCACCCCGAATTTGAAGGCCGTTTATGGGTAAATAAGGATGAAATCCCGGGCAACGGCATCGACGACGATCAAAATAACTATATCGACGATGTAAATGGATGGGATTTTGCCAACAACGACAACGATCCCACCGACGACCACGGACATGGAACCAACGTAACTGGGATCATTGGCGCCAATGGCAACAATGGCATCGGATATGCTGGTGTCGATTGGAACTGCAAACTCATGTCCCTAAAAGGCATCAATAAAGACAATTTCGGCTATTACTCCTGGTGGGCAGAAGCCATCACGTATGCCGTCGACAATGGTGCGCGGGTTATCAACCTGTCGGTTGGGGGCAATTCCTACTCCCCTATCCTGGGCAGCGCAATTACGTATGCGCTCAACAACAACGTAATATGTGTGGTGTGTATGATGAATGGCAATACCAGTTCCGTGTTTTATCCCGCCGGATTTCCAGGGGTGATTGCTGTCGGTTCCACCAATCCCAACGATTTTCGCACACGCCCTTTCTTTTGGGCCAATAACAGCGGTAGCAACTACGGAAACCATATAACGGTGGTAGCACCAGGCAATTACATATATGGACTTAACTACCTGTCTAACACCAATTTTGATACCTACTGGGGCGGCACCTCGCAAGCAACCCCGCATGTAACGGGCCTGGTTGCCTTGTTGCTGGCACAAAACCCGGACCGGACACCCGACCAAATTAAAACCATCCTCACCAGCACCGCGGAAGACAAGGTGGGCAAACCTACAGAAGATCTACCCGGATGGGATGAATACCATGGCTTTGGCCGCATCAATGCCTACAAAGCGCTCAACCTTGGTGTGTCATCCACAACGACACCTATATTAAGTAGTTCCCTGCGCATCACGCCCAATCCAGCCAATGGCAATTTTCAGGTAACCCGCCAAACTGCGCTTTCTGGAATGTGCAGCCTGTACGACAGCCAGGGCAAATTGGTGTTTCAAACCAAATTAGACCAACAAACAACTTTTGAGATCCAAACCAACTTGCCCAATGGACTCTATTGGATGCGCATCAAAACGGCCGAAAACCTGGAAATGGGCAGGGTAATGATTCAACGATAAACTTAACGCCACATTTCCCATGCTACTTTACTGAGTTCTTCCCGCGCATCGGGATGGGCGATGTCTATCAATGCTTTAGCGCGTTGTGGCAGGTTTTTGCCAAACAAATTGGCCACCCCATACTCCGTGACCACGTAATGCACATGTGCGCGGGTGGTTACAACGCCTGCCCCCTGCTTCAGGAAAGGCACAATTTTGCTTTGCCCCTTGGCCGTTGCGGCGGTCATGGCAATAATCGGCTTCCCTCGATCCGACAAAGCAGCCCCACGAATAAAGTCCATTTGCCCCCCAACGCCCGAATACATCCGCGACCCTATCGAATCGGCGCAGATTTGTCCGGTCAAATCAATTTCAATCGCGCTATTAATGGCGGTAACCTTCGGATTTTTGCGTATAATAGCGGTGTCGTTGGTGTACGAGGCCTCCATCATGCGCACCAGCGGGTTATCGTGGACAAAATCGTACAGGCGGCGGGAGCCAAACAAAAAGGTAGACGTAATTATACCCGTTTGGCGCTTTTTCTCCTCCCCGGTGATGATGCCTTTTTCTACCAGATCAATCACGCCGTCCGAAAACATCTCCGTGTGAATGCCCAGGCGGCGGTGGTTTCCGAGCGCTGCCAATACCGCATTGGGAATAGAACCGATGCCCATTTGCAGGGTTGCGCCGTCTTCCACCAAATCTGCTATATGTTGCCCGATTTGTATTTCTGCCTCGGAAGGATCTGCATGGATAATTTCAAAAAGCGGGTTTTCGCTTTTAACCGCCGCGTGTATCCGACTGATGTGGATAAAACCATCGCCGTGGGTGCGGGGCATATTGGGGTTTATTTCGGCAATCACATACTTTGCAGTTTGCGCCGCCGCCAAACTACAATCGACCGACACCCCCAAACTACACCATCCGTTGCGATCGGGGGGCGACAAGGTGAGCATGGCCACATCAACGGGCATATGTCCTTTTCGGAACAAACTGGGCGTATCACTCAAAAAAATTGGGATGTAATCGGCCATTTCGGTCGGCATCGCAGCCCGAACGTTCCCCCCGATAAACAAGGCGTTGGTAAAAAACGTACCCGCATATTTGCGGTCAACGTATGGCGCCGGACCTTCCGTGTGCAAATGAATGAGTTCAACTTTGGATAATTCGGCAGCGCGCTCCGTGAGGGCCTGCACCAATAATTGAGGAGCGGCGGCCGCGGTGTGGACAAAAACACGGTTGCCAGGCTGAATAACTTTTACCGCTTCGGCGGCCGATACGAACTGTTGCATAGTAGTTTTATGTATTTCGCACATTAAATTTGTTCAAAAAGTTGCTTTCTCTTGGATTGCGCTGCAAAGGTAGGTCCTACAAAATACCACCGAAGCTGATTCCCGTCACCCTGAGCGCTAAATTGAATCGGAAAACGATGACTTCAATTACCCAACTTATACCCAGATTTAAATGGATTTGAAGGATGGATGGATAAAAAAATTGATTCTCAATGGATTAGAAGACAAATGTTTTCATAACCACTTTGCGCTGACTATATGCTTTGTTTTTTTGTACTTTTACCGCACACTATTCCCTTCGATTAAATGAACTTTTTCTGGCTGTATGACCTCCCGAGTTGGCTTTTTGCAATACTCTGCATCAGCTTTTTTATCATTTTCGCTGTTGCAGGCTTATTTATATTGCGCCCTTTTATTTCCCGAAGGGTAATACCACAAGCACATAACGATATTGTAAGTTATTTCATGGCAGGTATGAACGCCATTTACGGTATTACCTTGGGTTTGATTGCAGTAGCAGCCTGGGAAAACTTTGCCGACTTAGACGATACCGTTTCAAGAGAAGCAGCGGCGTTATCGGCTTTGTACCAGGATGCGCGCATTATTCCCAATCCCGTGGGCGATTCGTTGCGCGGGGCCTTGCGCGAATACACCCGTTACACCATTGAAGAGGCCTGGCCCCAGCAACGCAAAGGTATTTTACCCATTGGCGGCACTGCACGACTCACGGTTTTTCAAAATATTTTGCTGCGTTTTGATCCAATTTCAAAAAATCAGGAAATCATGATTGCTGAAATTTATCGGCAATTTAACCACTTGATCGAAATAAGGCGCATTCGGCTACAAGGCACCGATACCGGATTGCCCGCTTCCGTTTGGTTTGTGATTTTCTTTGGGGCTATGTTAAATATTGTCATCACCTGGTTTTTTGTCACCGATAAATTCAGGGTGCACTTGCTGATGACTGCTTTGTTTGCCGGATTGCTCGGCTCGCTCTTTTTCCTGGTAGCAGCGATGGACAATCCTTTTCGGGGCCAATTCGGGGTGGGCCCGGAAGCTTTTGAAATTGTTTACGATAACATGAAACGGTAGATTTAAAACCCATGATCACAAAATACGAACTCCCGCAAGAAACAGGCTGTACCTGGATTGATATCGAGCATCCTGAAGAACACGAACTGGAAAAACTCAGCGCACAATTCAATTTGCATCAATACACCGTGCGCGATTGCCTGGAGCCCGATCATTTGCCCAAATTTGAAGTACTCGACGATTTTAATTTTGTCATTATTCGCGTCTTTGCCGCTGAAATTGACGATCGTGGACATACCGCGCAGGATTTAACCAATAAAATAGCGATATTTTTTAATGATAAAGTACTGATTACCATCCACCGCCGTAGTTTCGATTTCATTTCAGAAATTTATAATAAATACATTCCTACCCTAAAAATCCATACGATTTCAGAAATTTTCAGTAAAATACTCTGGTACGGACTGCATTCCTATGAAAAACCAGCACAATTAATTTCTGATGAAATTGATGATATCGAGAGTAGCATTTTTTTACAATCCATTCATCCACAACAGTTAGAACATATTTACTTCTTAAAACGTAAAGCCAGCATCTGCAAAAAAATGCTGCTACAAACAACAGACATACTCAGTAGGCATCATTCTACTAAAAACGATAAAATTGTTATTCAGGATATCAAAGATCTGCACCTGCGCCTCATTACCCTGTTCGATCAGGCCCAGGAAGATGCCCACAACTTATCCAATGTGTACATTTCCCTTTCGGCCCAGAAAACCAACGATGTCATGAAACTCCTCACGGTTTTTTCGGTGTTTTTCATGCCACTCACGTTTATCGCCGGTATTTATGGGATGAACTTTGAAAACATGCCCGAACTGCGCGCGCACTATGGCTATCACATTACCATTGCTTCTATGTTAGTCATTTCCATCATTATCTTTGTCTGGTTTAAACGAAGAAAACTGATTTAATTTTTACTTAATATTTCATTTCGAATATATACATAGCCTCCCCGTTAACTTTATTGCATCCTATCATTTGATCAATAAAAACAAACATTATGGCTATCCACACCCTTTCTCCTATTCCGGAGGTTTTCCTGCGGGAATTGCAAGAAGCAGTAAGTACCCTGCTGTATCCCAGCGAATCGGACGCTGAAATTGTAGTACACCAATTTACCCAAGACCAAATTGGCGAGCGCTTGTCTGCGACCGACATTCAAAAACTGTTTTTCCCGGATGTGGAATCGATGGACGAATTAGATGTGGACTACGCGATGATGGAACGCACCGACATGAATGGCTACACCAACTTTTTCCGCCATTACATCGACAAAATTACCCAGTCCCCCAGCGGCGAAATCATTTTTTGGGAACCTGCACACCGCGAACGTGCCGATAAATTCCGCAAATTGAGCACGCTCCTGCTTGATAATATGCTGCACCAGCGCTGGTTTAAAATGAATAACAACGGTGCAAGTAAAAAAGGCATTTTCGTGGGTGGTCAGTTGGTTACCATCACGTTCAACGACGAAACGAATGAGTTGACTAGCATGCCTAGTGACTGGTTTATCCTTGCTACGTATACTATAGAGACTTAGGAGATATAGAAAAAAGGGGTTCCACGGAGGAGCTTGGAGGTACGGAGTTACACAGAGTTTTTATTTGTTCTGTGTCCCCCCGCCCCTCCGAACTTTTTATGGAACCCTTTTTTTCTCCGCGTAACTCCGTACCTCCGAGCTCCTCCGTGGCACCCTTTTTCTCCGTACCTCCAAGCTCCTCCGTGGAACCCTTTTTTTTAGTGCTCTATAACACCACCACCTTGGCAACAAACACCCCAAGGCCAGTATGTACCTCTAGTATATAAACACCAGCTGCACAAGCACTTGTGTTAATTTCTACAGAAGCGGCATTCAAGCTGCGGACCGGACAATCCACCGCAACGCCATCCAACTGGATCAAACGGAAGGTCGCATTCTCCAATACCCGTACATCCTTGGTTTGAACCATCAAACGATCAGATACCGGATTCGGGAATACGCTCAAAGCTGCATCCAGCAAGGGGGTGTTTACGCCCACGGTCAAGGTGGTAAACGTAAACGGACCTACCCAGCCACTGTTGCCCGCGCCTGAGCATGCAGCACGCAAGTAGTAATCGTACGATTTGTTCGTAGCCAAACCATCCAGGGTATAAGGCGAAGTGATGCCTAAGTTCTGGATACCAATACCCAGGTCGAAACCGCTCGGGCCCCATTGCAAATCATACCCTACCCCGCTCGCAGCATCCCAGGTAATGGTGCCTGCATTGGTGCTCAAATTGGTCGTAGTAATGTTGGTTGGAGCAGTACAAGCACTGGTACGGAACGTGTACGGACCAAACCAAACGCTTTGCAAACCACCAAGGGTACAACTGTCGCGGATGTAAAAATCGTAGGCCGAATCGGCATTCAAACCGGTTGCATTGTATTTTCCAGCCGTAATGCCTTCCACATAAGTACCTTCCCCTAATTTGAAACCAACCGGACCATAGGCGATATTGGAAAGATTTTGAACGCTGCCCCACTCAATTTCAATAAAATCAAAACCTGCATTCAACAAGCCAACGGCACCCTGGAACGGACAAATGCTGGTAAAATCGGCCGTCGCCAAAAACACTTCCCGGTTGCCCGCGAAAGGCGCTTCCAAAACATCGGTGCCAGCGTTCAAATTGCCGGTGTAAGCAGACCAGGTGAGATCCGCATTGTTGCTGCGTACGCCAAAACCAAGAATCGGTTCAGCGGAATTGGCCAAACTATTGCCACTGTAATTGAAACTGCCCGTGTAACTTGCCACCTCGGTACCAAAAACACCCCAGTGGTAATCGCCAGAAAGCACCAATACATTGGCAGGAATGGTGCTAATTTCCAGACTGTCAACGCGATACAAATGCATGCCCGCAGGATTACCCAATACGGCGCCCACATTCATAACGCCTTGTTGTGGCGCAGGCAAACTCAAGGTTTGGTTGGTCCAATCGCTCGGATAGGTGTACACGCTCGTTTCACCCAAAGCAGCGCCAGAACGCACACGGTCGATCGCAGGCGTCATGTTAACCAGGGTTCCCTCCAAATTGGTCGCACTTTCGTCTTTAGAAATCGCACCTGCAACCTCATCCAGCCGATAGTAGGCTACCAGGCCATTTTCCGTGCCCGCCAGTTTGCTGCACATTTTGCTGCGAATTTCATCTTCCGTACGTGCAACATTCCAGATGCGGACTTCATCAACCTGACCATCAAAGTAGTAGTCTTCATTGTCGTCATGGTAAGCGCCGATGCGCATATCAATTGGGTCAAACTGCCAACTAATCAGACCCGTTTTGCTTTGTTTTTCGGCTAAAACACCATTCAGGTACATCCGCATTTCGGCACCGTCATACACACCCGCCACATGAATCCACTGGTTGAACGGAATTTCAGCGCCTGGGTTATTGTCCCATTCGTTGCCGCCCATGGTTACGGTTTTGCAACGAAAACGCAATTTTTCGTTCACATAAGAAAAATCATACCCCGATTCATTGCTGCCATTGTCTTGCGCGAAACTCATGAAAGACTCCCATTGCTCGGCCGTGCGTGCATAAATCCAGCCTTCCACGGTTACCGCCTCGGTGGTTTTTAAAGCCGCATTATTGGCATGCACCACATAGTCATTCACCCCGTCGAAGTCGATTGCCCGACCTGCGCCCGGAACATAATTGTTGCTTGCACCGTCGGTTACAACAACTGAAACGATGCTGGTATCTGCCGTACAGGCACCCACAGCCACCAAACGCACCTGATAGGTGCCCGCTTGCGTATATAAGTGCGATGGGCTGGCCAGGTTGCTCGCGCTACCATCGCCAAAACTCCATTGATAAGAAGCCGCCGCGCTGGAGGTATTGGTAAAATCAACATTCAAGCCACCAACCAAAGTGCTGAAACTAGCAACGGGTGCTGTAAATGCACCGTTTGTCCAACTTACACCACCCACGAAAGTACCTTCTGTAGCATTAACTACATCCACCGTTTTGGTACCACTACCTTCTCCAAAGGTCCAATTGTTCAACAAGGAATTGTAATTCGGGTGTTGTGCGGTTACCGGCTGACATTTCCAATTATTCACCGTGGCACTGTCGAGCGCAATGCTCCAAATACGCACCTCGGCTACCTCGCCCGGGAAATTGGTAAAATAAGTACCCGTTCCGTCTTGTGCGATGCCCAAAAATGGTTGTGGAGAAGTCACATCGCCCGAAAATACCGTGTTATTGGTTTGCAACAACTGGCCATCCTGGTAGATACGCTTGGCGCCATCACGGTCGAAGGTAACCGTAAGTGTATGCCAAACATTGTCGTTGATTTTGCCCCCATTGTTCAAGTCAATACGGTTGGTACCGTCGCCAATATTGAACTTCCAGGTTTGGCCATCGGTCTTACCCGCAATGACAAAACCCTTGTTTTTACCCGCATTCCAGTCTTTATCACCCAAAATAGACGGATCTTCTGGCCAACCGGCAGTCCGAACACGCACTTCAAGACTAAAATCTTCAATCGTACCGAAATTTAGCAAATTGGGAATTTGAACTTGTCCGTCCGTGCCATTAAACAACAATGCCGGGAAGTTCTGGCTGCTTACCAACAAAGGCAAGCACATGCAAAGCAGGAAAAATGTAAACCTGTTACGTTTCATAAGCAAAAAATAAAGCAAAAAGGTGGAAAGATGTCAATCAAAAAGGCAAAGGTAAAAACGGCCTTTACGAGACCACTCCTCGGGAAGTTAAGGCTTAATTAAGTTTGGGCAACATGTTAAAATAGTGGACAGCAGAACCAAATTCGGATCAATACCGTTCATTAGCCAAACACACATATTCATGAAAATCAAATTGCTTACCCTCCTCCTGTTTAGCAGCGCTTTCGTCCTGGCGCAAAAATCCGCCGAATCCACGGGTACCACTTCCACCAAATCCATCATAGACCTTTCGGAAGCGCTTCAGGGTCAATTGATTACATTAGAACTCGAAAGTAATGGCGGTTACACAGGCGCGAGTATGCAATTTACCTGTAAAAACAAGATTAACAAGCCGTTACGCATTCGTATTCCGCAAGGACAATTGATTGCCCCACAAGACAGCAGTTTGCAAACCCTCGTGATTGCGCAAGAACAACTCATTAGTGTAAGTGCCAAAGTGCCCTTTATTGGTAAACTCCGCACCTTTTGCACCGAAGCGGGCGACCTTTCACCGGGCCTGGGCGACAAATTCAGCGTGGCAGCCATGGCACCCGACCGCTTGTGTAAACTATTAAAAATGCTGACGGAAAAAGGCAAATTGGAGCAAGAAAGCGCCCAGGCAGCCGTGTGGAGCGTATCCAATGGTCGCCACTTGGGCGGCATCAGCGACCAGGAAGTCAAACAGTTCGCTGCCGAATTATTGGGAAAAACGCCCCCACCCTACCATATTAAGTATAAAATCACCGAAGCCCCCCGCCAACTGGCCGACAACGGAAAAGCCCTCGTCATCGAAAGCAATTTCCAGTACACCCTCGAAAAAGACGATAAACTGTCGCTGATCCTATACGACAGCAACAACAAACAAATCAAAGTACTCGAAAAAGATGCCCCCGCAAAAGCCGGTGAGCACCGCAGCGGACTCAAAGTAGAAGTCTGGAACCTCGATTCGGGGAAATACTATTTGCGTTTGAAAAAGAAAAACGGAGGGGTGGTTAAGGAGATGGAGGTGGAGTTTTAGTGAGGAGTGAGGAGTGAGGAGTGAGGAGTGATGAGTGATGAGTGATGAGTGATGAGTGATGAGTGATGAGTGATGAGTGATGAGTGATGAGTGATGAGTGATGAGTGATGAGTGATGAG
>CAIVGO010000155.1 GCA_903905445.1 uncultured Bacteroidota bacterium | reverse complement strand
GGTGATGCCTATTTTTCAGATGTTGCTGCTTTCTTTTGCGGCCAATTACGAGGTAAAAGACCTGAAAATCAGCATCATCGACCATGATTTGTCGACGGCTTCGCGGCAATTGACCGGGAAATTTGCGGCCAGCCCCAATTTCAAGGTACAATCCGCGTCGTTTTCTTTCCAGAACTCCATGGACGAAATCACCCAAGACCAGACCGATTTGCTGCTCGAAATACCGATCCATTTCGAACGCGATCTGGTGCGGGAAGGACATGCGCCCGTTTCTTTATCGCTTAATGCTATCAATGCGCAAAAAGCGGGCTTGGCGAGTGGGTATGCAAACGGGATTATCCGCGATTTTAATGCCGATTTTATCGCCAAATGGCTGCCCAAACAAAGCATCAAAGCTGCCCCGAGCGGCCAAATAGAAGTAACTTACAGCAATTGGTACAATCCGCGGCTTGATTACAAAACCTTCATGGTGCCGGGTATTTTGGGTGAAATCGTCTCCTTAATCATTTGTTTTCTGACCGCCATGAACATCGTGCGCGAGCGCGAGCTGGGCACTATTGAGCAATTGAATGTTACGCCCATTCAAAAATGGCAATTTATTTTGGGCAAATTCATTCCATTTTGGATCATTTCCCTTTTTATCATGCTGGTGGGGTTGACCGTGGGCAAAATGGTATTTGATATTCCGCTTTTGGGCAGTTTGTGGCTGGTATTTGGGTATACGGCGGCCTACATGCCTTGCGTGCTCGGGCTTGGGTTTTTAATTTCCAATTTTGCCGATACGCAGCAGCAAGCCATGTTCACCGCCTGGTTTTTTATCCTGATCTTTATATTGATGTGTGGTTTATTTACCCCCATAGAAAGCATGCCCGATTGGGCGCAAACGGCCAATAAAATCAACCCGATCGCCTATTTTGTACAGTTTATGCGCATGGTATTGATCAAAGGCGCTGGTTTTCAGGACATTAAGGGCAATTTGTACACGGTGTTGGGGTATGCTGCGGTGGTCAATGTTTTGGCGGTTTGGACTTATCGGAAGCGGGTGTGATGGCTAAACAGTAGGTTTTATGTCCATTTGAACCAAATATGCGGCGTATTCCGGGATTTTTGTACCAAGATAATAGGGTAAATTCATCAGCAAAAACTGTTTTCCATTGGAAGTTTGCAGTTGATCGATGGAATATTGGTTTCCTAATATCCGAATAGCAAAGGAGTGATCGCAGGCATCCATAAATTGAAAAAGGGAGCGTAGGGTGCCCGTTGCGCCCGATTTAACCTCAATGGGAATAATAAATTGCTGATATTGATACAAGAGGTCAACTTTAGCCTGACTATTGATCTTTTCACGCACCCAAAAATGCGGTTTATAGGAGGGTAAATGATGTTGTGCCATCAATTCCTGCGTAAGGAGATGTTGCACAATTCGGCCTTTGTACAGCACATTTAGATTTTCAATGCCAATCATTTCAACCTGAATTTGCAGTGCATGATTCAGTAGCCCAGTGTCTAAAAATTGTAAACGGGGGCGCTTTTTAAAATCCGTTTCTATTGGGGGCTTTGTGGTGGTACTCGGATAAATCAGTTGAACGATGCGGGCCATATCCAGCGATCGCATCGCTTCCCCAACTTCGCGGGATTTATAGCTAGAATGGCCAAACCCTTCGAAAACGATGCGGTCTTTTTCTTGTGGGGCGGTAAAAATAAGGTGCTGCAGCACTTTCCGCTCTGCGGGACTTCGCGCATATTTTACCACATCATCTTTGTATGCTTGCCACAGTGATTCATAAGTTGAACCCAGGTTGGCCACACTGTTTTCCCGAATATATTGGCTGATAATTTCTGGCATCCCGCCAATGGCTGCATAGGTATGAAACAGATCCATGAGCGTATCATGCGCGTAAGAGGCCACTGGAATTTGCTTCAAAGCCGCTAAGGCCGACGTATGTCCTAATGCCATCAGAAACTCCTCAAAATCAAAGGGATGGAGTACCATTTGCTCCACCCTGCCTACTGGGAAAGAAGGGACTTCATGTAAAGCGAATTCTAACAAAGAACCGGCAGCCACCACATAAACGCCTGGATGTTCTTCATAAAAATAGCGCAGCATTTGAATGGCTGCCGGCGATTCCTGAATTTCATCGATAAACAATAGGACAGAATCTTCATCCTTCGGGATGTTAAAACTCAGGAAAAGCGCATCGAGGATTTGTTTTGCCTCCAAACTGCTTTCAAAAAAACGCTGATGTGTTTTCTTTTCCAGGTTTAGCGCGATAAAATGCCGAAATTCTCGCGAAAATTGCGATACCAAGGTAGATTTGCCCACTTGCCGGGCACCCCGAATAACCAAGGGTTTTCGGTTCGATTTATGCTTCCATTCCAATAACTTTGTATAGGTTTTTCTTTCAAACGGCATGGCCATGTAATATTTACAGGGCAAAGTTACACATTAGTTGTAATAAATAGGGGGCAATTTGTTACAAACATTGTAATAAATAGGGGGCAATTCCTAGAACCAACCAATCAATCCACCACCAACCAATTCGTCCCCACCACCTTGCCGTTCCCGTCTTCCAGTCGGTAACAGTAAATGCCTTTTTGGAACCGACTGAGTTCCATGGATATAGATTGATTGCCGGCCAATGGATAAATACCAGACGCAACAACCTGTCCTGCAGTGTCGAACAGGCGAAGGGTGTATGTACCGGCCGGCAGGTTGGCGCAGTCGAATTGCACTCGATCGGAAGCGGGGTTAGGATAGGCCCGAACGGTGGGTTCGTCCGATACGGGCGTACCGCCAACGGAGCTTACCATCGCATTGCTTTTATAAAGCACCGATTGCACCGCGCTCTGCGCTTTGTTGAGGGTCAATACGGCGATTTCTTCCTTCGCAACATCGTTCAGAAAGCGGTAGGTTGTAGTAGTATCCGTCCCGAAATAAGCGGACAATCCGCCTCCCAGGGATGAAGTTGGAATGTTTACCCAGCCCAATATGCTGTAGACATCCAGTGTGGTGGTGGTGTACCGCGTTTGTTTATCGCGCAGCACGGGGTACTGCGAGAGCGATGGCGGGCCGGGTATCGTCAAGGTTCCCCATCCATCCACCACGTCGAGTACCTGAATGTTGGTGCGAATGCGGATGGAGTCGAACAATTGCGAATTAGGAATTTGCAACAGGAGAGCGGGTGGCAGGTCGGCCTTAGGGATCGGCAAGATCAGGTTCGACGTTTGTTGATTGATGTCGAAAAACTGGACCGGCGCCTTCCGCTCGATGAGCGATGGTTGGTATTTGAACAGGACGTTGAAATTATAACCGAACAGCGTGTTGCTGGAATAGCCCATCCATTCAAATTTCGAGCTGGTAACGTTGTAGTATTGCTCCCCGGCGGCGGAAATCACCACTATATCTGCCCCTGGATATTGGGACACATTTTGCCCCTGAGCGGCGGGTAAATAAACCGTTTTGGAGGTATTGCTGGCGGATAGGCTGCTCAGGTCCCAGGCTTGGCCGCCCCCGGGAGGGGTTAAGATATTCGGCAGATTGGGATTGAGCGCCTGCGCGTACCGTAGGGTGTCGCCTGCGGCGGGAAAGGTAGCGGAGGTGACGATTATTTGGGCCTGTGCAGCGAAAATACACAGGAAGGCAAGGACGAACGATAGGGCGTTTTTCATAATTCTGTTTTTTTTGACCGAAAAGTAGTGAAATCTTCTCGCCGCTGTTGTTTTTTTACACCTATGGTATGCATACAAATATTGCTACTACCTAATCGCTATTACATATTCATAATGCTTTTCTGCTTTCCTAGCATCTTTTGCAATTGCTTTCAATGATGGGAGCAAATCACTGTCATCCTTGACCAAGTTAGCGGCCAACTTCAAATTCAGGTCTTCCAAGGCGTCATTTTTCAGATCATGTAGAAATTTTTCTCCCATGAGTTCCAGGATTTTTTTCTCTGATTTACTCATTTTTTCCAGGTCAAGCGCTGAAACCGCTTTGCGTTTTTCC
>CAIVGO010000154.1 GCA_903905445.1 uncultured Bacteroidota bacterium | reverse complement strand
GTCTTTTGTGCATTGACCAAATCGCCTTTTTCTTCGTAAAAAGCAGCCAAATTGCGGCGGTAGTCCAAGGTATTCGGGTAAGCGTCCGCCAAGCGTTGTAGTTCGATGCCAGCTTTCTTTACATCGCCCATTCCTTCATATATAACGGTCTTTTTTTCGGCCGTTTCGTCGGTTATACCCGTTAATGCCTCCAATTTATCTAAAGATCGGAGCGCCAGTTTTGGATCTTCGTTCAACAAGGCCAGGTAAGCGAGTTTGCGCCAATAGTCTGATGCTCCCGGGTATTTTTTAGTGAGTGCTTCCATGGCCTTAACGGCATCTTTGAAGCGCCCGGTTTTTTCAAATAAATCAATTTGAAACAATTGATACCACTTATTTTCAGGCGATTTCAGCACCGCTTTTCCAATGGCGTCAAGTCCATTAATATAATCAGAAACCGCCGCATAACAACGTGCCAGCCCAAACCAGCCCGCATCATTGTTGGGATTTTCGTAGGTGAACTTTTTGTACAACTCAGTGGCTGGGCCCCAATGTTCGAGCATAATTTCCCGTTCTGCCAGCACAAAATCGCTTTGACGATCCACCTCTGCTTCAGGAATCAGTTTTACAACGCCGCCAATGGTGTTTTGGGTAAATCCTGTTTGAGCCAAAAAAAGGATGCAAAACAGGAGAAATAATCGATATTGCATAGTATTTGTTGCGTTGCTGGCGGGCAAAAACGGCAATTTGCGTTTATCGCTGTGTAAAATTGCTGTAATCTCCCAGGTTAAGTTCATCTTTTGAACCCACAAACTTACTGGAATTACCGACCATGGAATTATCCAGCACGGCATTTTTGATTGTGGATTTATTTTGAATAATTGAATTGGTAATAACGGTGTTTTCAACCGTTGAGTTGTTGCCTACACTCACGTAAGGCCCGATGATGCTGTTTTTTACCACCGCATTTACCCCAACAAAACAAGGCGGCACAATAACACTGTTTTCAATTGTTGCAGATTCGGCTACCAACCCATTGTCGCGGTTGAACTCCAACATACGCTCGTTTGAGTACAAAATTGCGTCCTTGTTGCCACAGTCGAGCCATTCTTCAATTTCGCCTGTTCTGAAGCGCACGCCTTCATTGTTCAGGATATCAAGTGCCGTTGTGAGTTGGTATTCGTTCTTTTCTTTAATTTCGTTGGTGATGATGTAATGCAAGGCTTTGCGCAGTTTTTCACTTTCGCGGAAGTAATAAATACCAACAATCGCAAGATCTGAAACAAAGGTGCTTGGTTTTTCGACAAACTCGGTGATATAACCCGCACTATCCAGTTTTACAACCCCGAACGAAGAAGGGTCTTTTACTTTTTGTACCCAAATAAAAGCATCTGAGTTAAGATCAAACGAAAAATCGGCTTTAAAAAGTGTATCGGCAAAAGCGATCATACAAGGGCCATTTAGGCTTTCCCAGGCACAATGGATCGCATGTCCCACCCCAAGGGCTTTATCCTGATAATATATTTTTCCCTTTGCCCCCATTTTTTCGGCAATTGAAATGAGTTCCTTTTCCACTTCCGCGCCAAAATCACCTACAATAAAGGCAATTTCTTCAATTTTTCCAGGATAAGCCTTGGCCAAATCTTCTACCAGTCGTTGAATGATCGGCTTTCCAGCAACTGGAATCAGGGGCTTGGGAACGGTAAGGGTATGCGGGCGAAGTCGGGTTCCTCGACCTGCCATTGGGATGATAATTTTCATGTTTTAAAGCGTATGAATGATTGAAGCAAAATTGATTTTTTCAGATTAAACGCCGGTACTGCCAAATCCACCAGTCCCACGTGTGGTCAATGTGAGCACTTCAACCGGCTCTAAATGGGCCTGCACATAGGGCGCAACCACCATTTGGGCAATACGTTCGCCCGGCGCAATGGTTTGTTCCTCATTGGAAAGATTGACGAGCATACACCCGATCTCTCCGCGATAATCACAATCGATTGTGCCAGGACTGTTGAGTAAGGTCAGGCCCCGTTTGAGGGCCAAGCCACTCCGCGGACGAATTTGCGCCTCGGTGCCTTCTGGAAGTTGAATGTAAAGCCCAGTGGGTACCAAACAGCGTTCAAGTGGCTTTAATACAATGGATTGCTCTAAAAAGGCACATAAGTCCATTCCAGCACTTCCAGTAGTTTCGTAACGGGGCAACGGATTGCCTGAACGGTTGATAATTTTAATGGTCACTTGATTCATTTTTTTTGAGCAAATGTACAACACATAGCGATTTGACTCAAGATGCTTCTGCTTAATCCAAAAACTATGCCGGGAATACACGGTATTAATGTCAGATATATACCTATTGCAAAGGTTCATACAATACAGTTCGTTTGATAACAAATCGAATGTTAATTTTGCCCGATATTTAATCCACCAACCATCACGAACAATCCAGGCCTGTGATACCTGGATTTAAAGTTTCCCCGCATGAAGGAATTTTTGACGCTCTTCTTTATAGGCTGTTTTTTTAAAGTCTGGACACAGGCTCCTGTGGTTGATTGCCCCGATTTGATCAACCTCGGCCCCGATATTACCGTTTGCAATAATGCTGATTTTGTGCTCAATCCCAACCCTTTGCCCAATGCGCAATATAACTGGATAAGCAGCGGAAATTTGAGCTGCAATGATTGCCCGTCTCCAAACGTGAGCGGCCTGACTACCGGCATCTATTTCTATATTGTGTTCGTTACCACACCGGAATGTGTAGCGTCTGACACGCTACGGGTGAATGTGGTGAATGGCCAACAGCCACAATATATTATTGGTTCTGATCAAGCCATTTGCAACGGCGGGACCGTTTCCCTGGGCGGAGAATCGGCTTCTGGCACTTTTTACAATTGGACTTCCGTGCCCGCTGGCCTGAACAGCACCATCGCAAATCCGGTCGTAACACCCACACAAACAACCACTTATTATTTGGAAGCGCAAAACGGTTCTTGCCCGGTTTCTTCCTTCGATAGCATCAAAATATCCGTTTACACCCCACCTGTTCTGATATTACCCGCCGATACGGCGATTTGTAATGGACAATCGGTGGTGCTCGGAAATACCGCTGTGCAAAGTGAGGTAACGTACACCTGGATACCCAATGGCGGCACCTTATCGGATTCAACCACTGCCAGCCCGTTGGCTACCCCCATTCAAACCACCCTTTATACCTTGATCGCCAGCAATCCCGGTTGTATCGTGACCGATGCGGTGTTAATTGCAGTCGTTAACCTCAATTTTAATTTGACGGTACCCGATACCCTGCTCCTTTGTAAAGGCAATCCGCTTAAGATACAAGCGCTTACTAATCCAGTTACAAATGTTTCCTGGTCACCTTTGATTGATATTCAGTTGGCCAACAATGGCAAAGATGCCTTGCTTGATCCGCAGGAAACCCGATTGTACACGGCTACCGCTTCTTTGCCCGGTTGTACCCGCCAGGAGCAGTTGTATGTACGGGTGGATAGTTTGCCTGCGAATTTGGCTATTTTCCCAGCGGATACCACCGTGTGCATTGGTTCGCAAGTGTTACTACGCTCCACGAGTTATGAACCATCTGATTTTCCAGATATTACCTTTTCCTGGAGCCCGGCAGTAGGGCAACTCACTTCCGACACCTTATATAATATGGTGTTGTCGCCCATTGATACCACCGTATATCAACGCATTGCACAAAGCGGGGCTTGCCTGGACACTACTTATGCCCTGGTTAATGTGGTACAGCCCCCCACCTTGACGATCAATCCACCCAATTCCTCGATTTGTCCAGGCGAATCGGTGCAACTCAACAGCATCATTCCCAATGGAGTCGTAGATATTTCATGGTCGCCGAATAACCCTTCAATTTCCTGCACTGATTGTCCGAATCCAATTGTATCGCCCACTACATCTACGACCTATCAGTTGAGCGGCACATTTGATGGTTGTCCTACCGGCGCATCTGCACAAGTAAATGTACGTATCCCGCCGAGTGTCCTGATTCCAACCGACCTTGAACTGTGCACTGGCGAATCGCTTTTATTAAACCAGGCAAATGATCCAAGTGCTACTTATGTTTGGACCGCTACGGATCCTAATTTTGGTACGGTAACCGTGGCACAGCCTGTTGTTGTGCCCAGTTTGCCTGTTACCACGTACACTGTGGTGGCCAACAATGGATGTATTACCACCAAAACGTTTACGGTAAACATGCAAACGGCCACCCTGATGACCGCCGGTGCAGATACCATTTGCCAGGGCGGATCAGCGCTAATCAGCGCATCCACTTCCTTGCCGGGCAGTTTTTTATGGAGCAATGGCGAAACCCGCCAATTATTCAACGTGACGCCCGCACAAACCACGACCTACACCGTTGTATATACCTATGGCAATAATTGCACCCTGAGTGACGATGTTACGATCACGGTACAGGGACAAAATGCTGAAACCGCTTTTCCTGCCGACCTTGAATTATGTCCGGGTGAATCCATCGAACTGAACAGCCTGACCGTACCCGGAGCGAGTTATCAGTGGACCAGTAATCCGGCTGGCTTGACCAGCACCGACCCGCAACCCACTGTCAGTCCAGCAGCAGGCACCACCACCTACTACTTAAAAACCAACTTGGGCATCTGTGAAAAAACGGATTCAATAAAAGTGATTGTTTATTCGGCCAACTTAACCCTGCCAGCCGACAGTATCGTTTGTGGCGGAACAGATTTGCAGCTCCTCGCAAGCGCCAATGCAACAGGTAATTTCTTATGGACCACAGGCGATATCACAGCCGAACTGGAACTCGACTCGATTACCAAAACGGGTACTTACGGCGTACTGTTTACATACGGAAGCAATAATGCACTTTGCACCCTGACTGAATCTGTCACCATCACGGTAAAGCCATCGTTTAACCTTAAAATTGTGGCTGATCCAAATAAAAATGTGTACGATTTAGGTGAAAACATTGATTTAACCGCGATTGTTTCGCCTACCATGAGCCTGAATGGCTTCAACTTTGTTTGGAAACAAAACAATCAAATCCTCAATGGGAATGGGGATATGATTTCAGTAGTCACCGATGTTTCCGTGAATGACACCGCCATTTTAACCTATTCTGTGATGGCCACTTCATCGAATGGTTGCAGCCGTACCGTTGAAAAACAACTCGTTTTGTTGCCGCCCATTGTTCGGGTGCCCAACGTATTCACACCCAATGGCGATGGCACCAACGATGTATTTAAATTGAAAATATTAAGCGGTATTGCGCGCATCGAAAACATGACCGTGTACAATCGCTGGGGGCAAAAAGTGTACGAAAGCACAGATCAGCAGGCCAGTTGGGATGGTAAAATAGAAAATATGGAAGCACCTTCCGATGTCTATGTGTACCGAATTACCTGGCGCGATGGCAGCGGCGCCCTGCGGAAACCGGAAGAAGGGGAGGTGACCCTGGTTCGATAGTGCATTATTGTTTTAATTCCCGTATTTTTGCGCCCTTGTATTGAACTTTTGATCAGTCAATTGTTGTTTAGGCAAGGCTGAATGTTCATATCATAAAGCAAAAAATGGTCAAAATAGGAGCAATTGAATTAGGCGAATTCCCGCTATTGCTGGCGCCCATGGAGGATGTGAGCGACCCGCCTTTTCGCAAGTTGTGCAAGGCACAGGGGGCTGATATGGTGTACACAGAATTCATCAGTGCTGATGGATTGGTGTACGAGGCAAAAGCAACCCTGCAAAAACTCGAAATATTCGATTACGAACGCCCCATTGGCATTCAATATTTTGGCGGTCAACTGGATAGCATGTTGGAAGCGGCAGAAATTATTGAAGCCAAAAATCCGGACGTCATTGACATTAATTTTGGCTGCCCGGTAGCAAAGGTTGCATGTCGGATGGCAGGTGCTGGCTTGTTGCGCGATGTACCCCAAATGGTAAAGTTGACCGAAGCGGTGGTAAAAAGCACCAACCGGCCTGTTACGGTAAAAACCCGTTTGGGCTGGGATGATTCCACGATCAATATCCTGGAGGTCGCCGAGCGATTGCAAGATGTTGGTATTCAGGCGCTTAGCATTCATGCGCGTACCCGTGCACAGATGTACAAGGGCGAGGCAAATTGGGCCTGGATTGCCAAAGTAAAAGAAAACCAACGCATGCACATTCCTATTTTTGGGAATGGCGATGTTGATTCTCCTCAAAAAGCACTCGAATACCGGCAAAAATACGGCCCGGATGGCATTATGATTGGCCGGGCGAGCATTGGTTATCCGTGGATATTTAGAGAAATCAAGCATTATTTTGCCACCGGCACTTTGCTGGCCCCGCCCGATATTCATGAACGGGTGGCCGCAGCGCGCCAACATTTGAGCGATAGCCTGGCTTGGAAAGGTCCCAAATTAGGGGTACTCGAAATGCGCAGGCATTATGCGCCCTATTTCCGCGATTTACCGCATATCAAACCATACCGGGCACAATTGGTTACCATCAATGAGCCTGAAATCTTGTTTGCCCTGTTGGATGAAATTGAAACTGTTTATGCCGGCATGGAACTCGAAATGCCGGTTGTTTAACGTTTTAGCACCCTGTTTATGCTTTTCTCTATAGAGTCCCACGAACGAAAACTCTTCGATCTGGTTAATCAATGTGCCAAAGAATTGGGAGAACCTGCCTATGTGGTTGGAGGTTTTGTGCGGGACCGTTTGTTGGGACGTGTTTCAAAGGATATTGATATTGTGTGCGTGGGCGACGGTATTCGATTAGCTGAAATGGTCGCTTCTAAAATGTACCCGCGTCCCAAAGTTGCCGTGTATTCCCGGTTTGGAACGGCCATGATCCGGCATGAAGATACCGAAATTGAGTTTGTAGGCGCTCGGAAAGAAAGCTACCGCGAAGACAGTAGAAAACCGGAAGTGGCCGCGGGCACCCTGGAAGATGATCAAAACAGACGCGATTTTACCATCAATGCCTTGGCGGTTAGCTTAAACGAAGCCGATTTTGGCCAAATTATCGACTCTTTTGGCGGTTTGCAGCACCTGGAAGACAAAATCCTAAAAACGCCACTCGAACCGGGCTCTACCTTTTCGGATGATCCATTGCGTATGATGCGGGCGATTCGCTTTGCGACCCAACTCAATTTTACCATTGAGCCGGGCACTTTGCAGGGAATAGCACGGTATAAATCGCGGATCAATATTATTTCGAAGGAAAGGATTGCCACCGAATTGGAAAAAATACTTGCTACCCCCAAGCCGTCCGTGGGTTTTAACCTGTTGTTCGATACCGGGTTGTTGCAATTGATCATGCCAGAAGTTGCAGCCCTGCAAGGCGTGGAAGACCGCAATGGGCGCGCGCACAAAGACAATTTTTACCACACCCTCGAAGTGCTGGACAACTTGTGCAAACGCAGCAACAACATCTGGTTGCGCTGGTCGGCCCTGTTGCACGATATTGCCAAACCTGCTACCAAACGCTACGATAAAGAACACGGCTGGACCTTCCATGGCCATGAATGGATCGGCGCAAACATGGTTCCAAAAATTTTCCGCAACCTGCG
>CAIVGO010000153.1 GCA_903905445.1 uncultured Bacteroidota bacterium | reverse complement strand
TTTAGTAGATGACAGGATTTAGGGGGGTATCAATCACGGCTCCAACTTCAGCGCCAGGGCACCAGGTATTCCAATCATTGATCTGATTTTTGTTTTCCGGGTTTTTTAACACCATATCCTTATCCATATAAATAACCGTCATCACTTTCCGCATTTGGTCGGTTACGTTGGCGCCGGCGCGGTGAAAAACCCAGCCCGAGTGGAAACTGATTTCTCCCAAATCGAAGGCTTCAATGACATGTTTAAAGCTGGTTACGCGCAGCTTTTGCTGAATGGCTATTTCGCTTTCATCGCCAATTTCTAAATCACGGCCTTCCACAATGCGGTGACTGCCCGCACTAAACTCCAAAGGCCCCATCTCCAAGGGTGTTTCCTGCAACGGAATCCATGCGGTAACCGTTTTGTCTGTTTCCAGGGGCCAGTAGAATTGATCGGCATGCCATGGAGTGATGCCGCCGCCGCCTTCTTTAAACAAAGCCTGATCATGGTAGAGGCGCACGCCCTCCGTTTGCATCAGGTCGGCCGCAATTTTTGCCAGGCGTTTGCTGAATACGAGGGCTTTTACCTCCTCATTTTCCCGCCACAAGTTGAACAACTGTAAAAATGCTTTGCCGTAGGTATTCCGTTCTTCGAGTGGAATATCTTCCGTTTTCATCTTGTTTACCTGAAGCGTGATGGCCTCATTAAAAAAAGCAAGGGTTTCTGGATCAAAAACCTGCTTTAGTTTGATGTAGCGGTATTCCTGGTAAAAAGCGATTTGTTCGCTGGTCAAACCGTAAGGTTGCTGTAAAAAGTCCTGGATGTGTGTTGTCAATTTCATAAAAATGTTTTTGCAAAGTTAGGCTTACCCGCAAAACAAATTTTAGTACGAAATGCGCAATAAATGACACTCTATTGATTAATAAATTCGTTTTTTGCACTTATTTTTCAACATAGACCCAGATTTAAAAGGATTTAAAGGATGGATGGATAAAAAATTGATTTTAAATGGATTCGTAGACAGCTGTTTTCATCACCACTTTGCGTTGACTCTATTGTGAAACCCAGACTCGAAAATCTATCGCATCGAACTCCTGCGCAGTCGTTTTTATGTTACGAGGTGCTTGCTCCCTCGTTCGAATTCCATTGGCATTATCATCCCGAATATGAACTTACCTATATTGTAAAGGGCAAGGGGAAACGATTGGTTGCCGATGGCTACGAGGATTTTCAGGCGGGCGATCTCGTTTTGTTACCGCCCTTAGTACCCCATACCTGGATATCTGAAAAGGCCGAAAATGGGGATTGCCAGGCCATTGTTATTCAGTTTTCGCATGAATTTGTGGAACGGCTCTTTCTCTTTTCGGAGCTGAAGGATTTGGAACAACTTTTTGCCAATGCCAGCCGCGGACTACAATTTACGCTTCCAAACCAGGCGCTCTGGCACTTGTTACACCCCATGCTCCAGGCCGATGAACTCACCCGATTCACGTTGTTGTTACAGGTCTTGAACCAATTGACCACCCTTGCGGCGGTACCCATCGCTTCCTTGCTGTATAAACCGATGAAAGGAAATGAAAATCAACAGCGTATCAATAAAGTGTTGTTATATGTACAAAATGAATTCCGGCAAAATATTTCCTTGCAGCAGGCGGCCTCACTCCTGCATTTATCCGAAAGCGCTTTTTGTAAGTTTTTCAAACGCACCTGTGGGAAAACATTTTCCGATTATACCAACGAAATCCGCATTGCCTACGCCTGCCAATTATTGATTGAAACAGACAAATCCATCGGCGAGATTGCTGCAGTATCGGGTTTTGAATCGCTTACTTATTTCAATCGGGTGTTTTTACGCAAGAAGGGTCAGCGGCCTTTGGCGTTTCGGAAGATGAAGCGGTGAAATGGAAGATAATGCGCCTTCCTATTTCACACAGATGTTACACAGAAATAAAAACGCAGATGTTACACAGAATTTTCTGCGTAACATCTGCGAAAAAGAATCTGTGTAACATCTGCGCGAAACTTGTCGCGTTGTGTTATCAAAGCCTCAATACCCAAATTTCCCTCTCCACTGCAATTGCGTCCAATCATTTTTCAAGTTGACCATTTTTTTTCTTAAGAGACCAACGATATATGAATTTAGTCAAGACAAACTTTTAAAAATCTATCTGCGTTTTCTTGAAGAAAAAGAATAGGTGAAGCCTTTAGTTCATCATAAATTTGATGAATGTAGGTTCGTACATTGGCATCTGTTATAGAACGAGAAACGCCACCTGCAATGACACATGCGAACCTTGCAAGATTTAGCTTAGCCATTTTTCCAATGATGGAGTTAGGGTAAGTTGAAGCAAATTCCACTAATTTAGATTTATAAGTGCTATTGATATCATTAGGTGAATCAATAATAGATATTAAATCACGAAAAGCACCTAAATTATCATG
>CAIVGO010000152.1 GCA_903905445.1 uncultured Bacteroidota bacterium | reverse complement strand
TTTTACGCCCATTGTTTCCAAATATGTCATGCCGTTTCCGAACTATTCCGGGGTAGATTTGCTGGCGGTTTATCCCTTGCGCAATTCGTATCGTTTGAATGCATCGCACCGGTTGGACATTGATTTTATGGTAAAAGGGCGTAAACGCAGGCATTGGCAGGGGGAATGGCATTTTGGCGCCTATAATTTTTACAACCGCACCCAGCCCAACCGGGTGAGTATCGTATTTGATGAAAAAACCGGGAAAGAAAAGTACCAAGAACGCGGTTTGTTTGGCGTGATTGGTTCGTTGTCTTATAATTTTAAGTTTTAAAACATGAAAACACCTTCGTTTGGGCCCTTTTTTATCTTGCTGGCCTTCCTTTCCTTGCATACGGCGTGTAATTTGTCTCCCGAACCCTTAGATATTGCGATTGAGGAGCCGCCCCAGCGTTTGGTTATATCGTCCTATTGGATACCGCCACAGGGCGCAATTTTTACTTTTACCCGCACTTTTTCGGCGTTGTTGGGCGAAGACAGCATTGATTTGAATGATGCTTATATTATAGACCGGGTATTGATAGACGATGCCTTAGGGATCATTCGGTACAATGGCACGGTGGATACCTTGTTTAAAATAAGCCCAGGGGTGTACGGATCATTGAACACCACCCAGTTTTTGGCAACAGATTATATACTGGAACTCACTGATTTTAAAACGCAACAAACCGTACGTGCAGTAACCCGTTTTTTGCCCAAAATACTTTTGGATACCGTATATCCGGTGCAACGTATTTTGCCTAATCTAGGCGACACGCTATTTACTTTTAACTTTCAATTTACGGATATTACGGGTGTTGAAAATTATTATCTCGCTACTTATACAAATATTAATACTTTGGCGGAGAATTTCGCGTTAGGGGGTGGATTGTTCAATTTCAATCAAATACAATTTAACGTATTTTCGGATAAGAACAATGGTGATGGGATGCCGATCCAGTATCAACCTGATTTTGGAGGCAGTGCCAGCGATACCCTGGTGGTGTCTTTATCCAATATTTCGAAGGGGTATTATGAGTTTTTGGCGGCATACAAACGAAGTGGTAACTTATTGAGCCAATTGACTGGCGAGCCGGTTAATTTGCCTACCAATGTGGAAGGAGGATATGGATATTTTGCCCTTATTCGGCCCAGTGCGCGGACGGTGATTCTTCAGTGAGTGTTCATGTATTCTAAACCCGGATTTATATGGATTTGAAGGATGGATGGATAAAAAAATGATTTTCAATGGATTAGAGGCCAGCTGTTTTCATAACCACTTTGCGTTAATTATAAAATATTTGGGCGCAGTGCAGCAATATATTCCATCGACGCACCTTTACCCTATTACCGCAATTTAACACGTTCCTAACACATCGTTCACCCAGTCAACTTTTTGCCCAATTATGCATAAATCAATTGTTTACCCGCTTCTTTTTATTGCTGCGCTGTTTTTAGGCAGCTGTGCCAATCAAGTTCGTAATGCTGCTCTACAAAACAGTTCACTCGAAAAATATGTAGTAGCACCGCCCAGTTCCCAACTGGATGTGCCTTTTATCGCCAAAACCGTAGCCAGCGACCAAGCGAGCAAAATCACGTTTGCTTCTGGCTCCAGCATTGATATTCCCGCCGGAATTTTTGTGGATGAAAACAACCAACCTGTTACCAAACCCGTTGATTTGCTTTTCCGCGAATTTCACACTGCGGCCGACATTATCGCATCTGGTATTCCGATGAAAGTACGCATGGAAGAAGGCACCGAGGAGTGGATGCAAACGGCGGGTATGTTTGAACTCAAAGGTTTTTGCGAAGGCAAGGAGGTGAAAATTGCCGCCGGGAAAATGTTAAATGTAAATTTAGTTTCAAATGTTGACGGCGATTTTCCGTTCTGGTATTTTAATCCGGATTCCGGCAATTGGGAATTAGACAGCAAGGTTTCAACCGCCGTACCCAACCCAAATTTTATGTCAGCGCCTGTTGTGGATGTTGAAGTTGCTGCTCCACCTGCCAAACCCATCGAATTTGACCCCAGCAAACCAGCGCTCAATTTTGATATTAATGTAAAAAAACTGCCGGAATTGGCCAATTTGGGCCGCATCATTTGGCAATATGCCGGAACAGATGCCAAAAAAGACCCGGCAAACCACGAATGGGTGTTCCGTCACAATTGGGACGATGCTATCATTGAACCAACGTCTACCCCCAATGTGTATCACCTCACTTTAGTGAGCCGCGATTCGGGTGAATACATGATTCCCGTTTGCCCCAACAAGGCAGGCAAAGACCTCGAACGCGCCAAAGCCCAATATGCCCAGTTGATGGCAGAATATGAAAAAGGGGTAGCGATGTTAAAAAACCAGGAGCAAACGGTTACGTTTCAGGGTGCCTTTATGCGGAGTTTGCAGGTGTCGGGTTTTGGCATTCACAATTGCGATGCGTTTTACAATATGCGGAATTCGATGCATGTGATGGCCGATTTTGATTTTGGGGAGTCGATTCCGGTGAATGTTAAACAGCTCGTGACGGTATTTTTGATCACGGGCGACAGCCGTTCGGTGATTACTGTTCCGTTTTCCGCTTGGGAAAATTTCCGGTTCAACATCAACGAAAAGAATAAAATTGTGGCCATTTTGCCCGATAATAAGTTGGCCATTTTTGATTACAGTGATTTTAAAAGTCAACTTGGTGAAATTAAAGCCGCCAGCGAACAGCGTTATGTGTTCAAAATGCGTGTTTTGGATAAGCCCCTCAAATCCTTTTCTGATTTAAATCATGCTACTGCTGATGCGGGTTAACCCACCTACGCCGGAGGCTTCGGCGGGTTAATCCACCTACGCCGGAGGCTTCGGCGGGTTAACCCATCTACGCCGGAGGCTTCGGCGGGTAAAAAAAACAAAATCTATGCGGTTTACAATTGTCTTTTGCCTGCTGCTCCAGGGTTGGTCGTTGTTTGGACAGGTTATTTTGGTATATCCCGTGCGTCAAAACCACCAATGGGGTTTTGTAAACGCACAGGGTAAAGTTGAAATTCAACCTAAATACGATGCTTTCAGCGATGAATTTCTGCCCTGGAGCATGCAGCTGGACAATCCGCCGCTTTCGCCGTTTCGGTTGATCGAATCGAAGGAGCGCGTGGGACTGATTGATCGGGCGCTGAAAGAAATATTGCCGTGTAAATACAAGCGTATTCGGCCCTTGCAAAACCAGTATTTTGCGGTAGAAACCGATTCCTTGTTTTACATTATTGATCAGGGCGGCGCTACCGTTGTAAGCGATCGATATGAGCAGATTTGTGCCATTGACAAACGATTTGAGGCCCAACCGGACTATTTTTTGGTTAAAAAAGCCGGGAAATGGGGGGTTATTGACCGCAAAGGAAAACTGATTATCCCAACTGAATATGCAGCCCTGCAAACCTCCACAGGGCTGCAATATTTTAAGGTAAAAAAGCAAAAAACGGATGCAGGATGGGGCTTGATCAACCTGCAAAACAAGTTGCTGCTGCCGTTTGAATACGCGGATATATTCGTGTACCAGGAAAATTTTATTGTGGTGCGCAAACCAGAGGGCTATTGGTATGCCTTGGGCGCCGATTTTAACCCTTTGATGAGTCCGGTTTGGAAAGATGTGCGGTATTTGAACCCGCATTTTGCCGTTTTAGAATCGGAAGATAAAACCATTGCACCCACTTTATGGAGTATTCCGAAAGGCAGTAAAGTGATCCCCGAGGAGCGGTACGACCAATATTTGGCTTTAAACGAATCTTATTTCCTGTGTGTACGCGACGGGCGGATAGGCATCCTGGATTCAGTGGCACGCCAAACCATTGATCCGCGGTACGATTCGGTGACTTTATCGGGGGTAAATGGTTTGTTTCGCATTCGGTTGCAAAATGCCTGGGGTATTTATGAAGAGAAAAGAAACCGTCAGATTGTAGAACCGCGTTATCAGTTGCTCGATCCTTTCGAGCGCGGCGTTGCGTTGATGATGCGGTCCAACAGCTTGGGTTTAGTAAATACCAAAGGGGAAGAAATATTGCGTGCTACCTATTCCCAAATCACGCGGGAAGCAGACACCATTAAAGCCGTTACCAGCGATGGGCGTTTGTCACGCTTTATCCTTCGCAGCAGCGATTCGCTCGAATTGATTGAAGGGCTGAATAAAGTACGCACCATATCTATTGGCAAACGTCTGGCGCAACCCTATATGGAGGCCGATTTGGCCGATCAGGATCAGCCGGGCAGTGGCCGGGAACGTTTTTACAGCATTGAATACCCGAATTTTTGTGCCAATGCCGACTCCAGCCTGCTTTGGCGGCGCAATTATATTTCCAAATGGTGGGAATTGGTCAAACGTGCTGGTGGAAAAGAATACGTGGATAAATCCAAATCCTACACCGATGTGATTCGGGTGCGCGCACGCATGACTGCGGCGGTTTATTCAAAAGATCAGGTAGTTGCCAATCCGTTTAGTGCTTCCGTGGCGCAACTGACCTTTCGGCTGAGTAAAATGGCCTTGTACGACCTGAATAAAGCCCAATTTATCAGTGATTTTAAATATTTGGGTATTCGCGTCACCGATTTTGATGCGGGTTTGCCTTATGCTGCCTTTGTAGACCTCGATGGGCAAATGGGCCTGATTGATAATGCCGGCAAAGAATTGACCAAACCGGACGGCACGGCGCTGCGATATACCTATATCGGCGATTTTCACGCGGGGCGCGCGCCTGTATGTGTAGGCGG
>CAIVGO010000151.1 GCA_903905445.1 uncultured Bacteroidota bacterium | reverse complement strand
ATTTATAGGCTCTAAGGATGCATCGTCAAATTGCACACATCGCCATCCCATCCCAGGTTTATTTTTCCGCCGGAAGTGAGCCATTCCACCAACTTAGCCCCCATCAATTCGGCGCGCCAGCCTTGCAAAATAGCGGGATCAAAATCGCCGTGACCCGCTTTTAATTTATTGAAATCGCCTTTTGGAAACAGCAAGGCCGCACTGATTTCGTGCTCAATACACTGTTTTTTAACAAAATGGTAGAGCAATTCCATCGTCCATTCGCGTTCAGGATCCTCGGGGATGGGTTTGGGCAAACCTTCCAAAAACGCCCGTTCGCGTTCTGTCGCAGGGCCTTTGATCAGTTCTTGCCAGTCGGATACATATTTACGCCAAATTCCTTCCGGTAGGGTCCGGTTCGATTTAAAACCGCTTGGACCGTCCTTGGTGGCCCGCAAAACGGTGCTCACATGCCGGCTTTGCAACACCGTTTCTTTGGGTATATTAAATTCGGCTGCCTTTTCCCGCCGCCAAACAAACAGGCGCATCAGGAAAATTTTATCTTTATATTCCAGTTGGTGGATGTATTCATTGGCCAACACCTCTTTATAAGGATCAACCTGATAAAATGAGGCGGCTTCCCACTTGCGGTTTTCCTCCCGTGCCCAGCTTTCCCGTTTGTGTTTGCGCAGTTTTTGGGTGAGTTTGTGGTGCAAACCGGGCAGGTATTTTACGTCTTCCACGGCATAACTCAGCGCTTTTGGATCAATTGGACGCGCTTCCCAATCGGCAACGGTATGGCTTTTAGCCAGGTTTACGCGCAGCTCCTTTTCCACGATTTTCCCGAAACCTGCCGGATAATTGTATCCAACAAACCCTGCGGCAATTTGGGTATCGAACGTATTTTGAGGAACCGTGCCAAACAAGGTGTACAACAATCGGTAGTCATTGTCGCCCGCGTGGGTAATTTTAAGTACGGCTGGGTCGACAACGATGGCCAAAAAAGAGGAAAGGTCGGCAATATGTAAGGTGTCAACCAGGTAAATATCCGTTGCTGTTACAATCTGGATCAGGCATAGTGCCGGAACATAGGTTTTCTCACCCACAAATTCTGTATCAAACCCAATCCACTCCGATTGGGCGATAGAAGCCATGACTGTGTCAAATGCTTGTTGTTTCTCGAGGAAGTGTATTTGATAATCCATGGGTCAAAAGTAAAAAGTAGTGCTTAACCCTGCTCCTAGATTGCATTTTTTCTTTAAAAATAATAAAAAAACCTGCTTTTTTATGTAAACTCAGCCGACCTTCACATCGTTTATTCATTGTAACACGTTATTACATCGTCTTTTTTTTAATTTCGCATCCGGAATTCAAATACTACCATGAAAAAACTCTTTTTGGGCCTTGCCATTTTTATCGTGCTTTTACTGGCAGCACTCATCGCTATTCCTTATTTGTTTAAGGATCAAATCATTGCACAAGTAAAAACCTTGGCAAATGAAAACCTGACCGCCACCCTCGATTTTGAGGATGTCAACATTTCCGTTTTCCGCCATTTTCCAAAATTGACGGTCGGACTGGAAGGACTCCAGATTACCGGATCGGGACACTTTGAAGGGGTGAAGCTGATTCAATGCAAACGCCTCGACCTCGCGCTCGATCTTTGGTCGGCTATTTTCGGTTCGCAGGTGACCATCAAACGCCTGTATTTTTTGGAACCTGATATTAAGGTGTATGTGCTTTCCGACGGAAGTGCAAATTACGACATCACCAAGCCGGATCCAACGGCTACCACCACAACCAGCACCAGCGCCAGCAGCCCGATTAAACTCGATTATTATGCCATCGAACGGGGTAAAATTTTATACGACGACCGTTCACTGGATATGCGGATGGAACTGGCCGGACTGGACCATTCAGGCTCCGGTGAACTCACCGCTACCGTGTACGACCTGGTGATGAAAACCCAGGCAAAACAATTGTCGGTCAATTATGGCGGCATGCAGTATTTGAGCAATGCACAAGCCGACTGGAAGGCCACCTTAGGCGCTGATATGGACAAAATGCGCTTCGAGTTTAAAGACAATGACTTAAAAGTCAATGCCTTACAGGTCATGTTGAATGGCTGGGTAGAAATGCCCAAGGAAGATATTGTGATGGATATGAGTTTCGGTACCCCCTCCAACACGTTT
>CAIVGO010000150.1 GCA_903905445.1 uncultured Bacteroidota bacterium | reverse complement strand
GGTAGACACCCCGTTTTGCGGATTTTCATCTTTAGTTGGGAATACCACGGAGTTATAAGGAATCGGGTAAGGCGACAAATCAATGCTGTAATTTCCGAGTGTATCAGTATAGGTCGCATTAAATAAATTGTAAGGCAGGTTATTGCCTGTAGATTCAAAATTGATTCCGACCTGGGGCACCCCGTATCCGAGCTCCGTACGCACATTGCCCGTTAGAAAGGTACCAATGGGTGGATTATTACAATTGCCATCATTGTCGTTGATGGTTACTTGTGCTGTACAGAAACTTTCAAAGCCATTTAAATCGCGCACCCACAACTCCATTTCATGCACACCCGTGTCCGCGCAAGTAAAGATGGCTAGGCTCAACCCGGCACCATTGGGGAATAGGTTCAAATTGCTGCCCGCTTCCCGTGTACTCAAGAGCAACTGGCTGTTTGGCGTGTAGTTATCGCTGTAGTTTTGAACTAAATCGGTTACGTTTACACTCACTTGATGGTTCGCAGCCAGGGTTTTACTCACATTCTGGTTGCAGGAAACAACCGGTTCTTTGCCATCTCCTATGGTAAAATTATATTCACAAACCGATTCATTACCACAATTATCTTCAATAAACCATTTCACCCGATGGCGTCCGTAGGGCAACTGGGCGGGTACATACGCCTGTGGATTGCTTAAAGTATTCCAGGCAATTCGTGCACTTCTCCCATTTGTTTCGGGCAAAACTTGCAGGGCAAAACGGTATTTTTGGTTGATCGTTACCGGACGCTGATCAAATTCGCGGGCAGTACCTCCCGTGTAATTCGGATTGTTGTAATTGTTAAATGCCACAAATCCTGATCCAAAAACATTACCGAGGGTACTACTCAGCACCGTTTCCTGGATGCCGTCCTGATTCAAGTCGAGAAATAAAAGATATCGGAATTTAACGTCATCCTTGCTACATAAATCAGTTGCCTTCAGTGTCAGGCTGTCAATATAGCCTTCCGCCAAATCTTGTTGCTGCGTAAGGGTATCATATAAGGACGGTTCATTCCAAAGCAAAGGATCGTTATTACTTTGATCGAGCAACGCTTTCGTTTGGCCTGGACAGTTTTGCACAATCGGATCCTGCGTGTCTATTATTTTAATAATTTGCTTGTACTCAAACCCATTCGCATCTGCTTTCCAAAACACACCGTAATTGGTTGGTTGGGGGTCTGTGGGGAATATTTTGACTTCTGTTGGTGCCCAGGGGCTTGGTGTTCCAGCCTGAGATAGGATCGGGCCGGGTAAATTACTTATGTGGTTAGAAATGGCATTCGGGTTCGGATTAGGTACTTTAATCAGCGGCGCTGTGGAATCATAGAGGCACAGATTGGTGATTTTCCAAAGGCGCTCAATCTTGAAGCAGGCATCTGGTACAATATTAAAGGTCTCATCTTTATACGAAATTTTGATGTTTTCGCAGGCCATGTTGTGCACTTGCGGTGTCCCAAAATCGTTGTTGCCGTTACAGTTGAATACAATAACATCGTCTGGAAAGCGGATTGCGTAATTTTGCACATAATCTACGGTAATCTTCTGACTACACTGGCCGCCTGCTATTCCGTTGAAATAGGTTTGAAAATTGCGCTGAATGATGCCTTTTTTACAAGTGCTATCAAACAGACTGTAATCAATACTCAATAGCATGGAATCAACCTGACAGGATATCACCGTAGCCGATCCATAAGGCAAACTGGGGTTAAAATTGGTACAAAGCACCACCGTATCCTTTGGCGCGGCGCATTGCGGAGGAAGGGTATCCTTTACAATCACTTCCACCACACATTCGCTGTATTGCCCTGGTGCAAAATCATTACTAACAGAATCGGCAGGCAATTGAACATCATAAACCCGTAAAATCACCGGTATGGTATCGCCAATATCGGCACAACAAAATCGCAATTGCTTGTAAAACTGGGTGTTGGGCTGACAAATGCCGGACGCCTGTCTTTTTGCCCTAAAATCTATTGGCGCACAAGCATCGGATGAATTATAATCAAATAAAGCGGCGTTTACATCCGTCGTATATCCTCCTGTTAGAAACACCGTAGGAAGCGTATCACACACTGCAATAGGTGCCACCTTGTCCCAAACATGTAAATTAAAAGCACAAATAGTACTATTACCACAATCGTCCGTTGCAGTGTACACCACTTTCGTAATACCCGATGGCACATCATCAATGGCTCCCATCACGCCCAAGGTATCATACCCCGAACTCGGCGCGCCCGGTACATCCATAAACGTACCGGCAAGGCTAAAATTAAAGTTATGAATAACATAACTGGCCTCCAGGCTGGCAATCCGGGAACAAGGATCGCTGATGATAAAATCGGGTAAATCAACCGGCGTTGAACAATCGACGGTGGCCAAATCAACCGTCACATCGGCTGGGCAACTAATCACAGGCCCTGTCGTATCTACAATATCAATGATTTGGATGCCGATGGTTGGAAAATTGGCTAATGGCTGTTGCCCACACAAATCATACAATTTCCAGGTACGCTGTACCCTGCGCGCACCATCACAAAGCACTACAGGTACCAAAGTATCAAAATAATTGGCATCCAGCGCGCACGACTGGGTTTCAAAAACCGGGTAACGCCGATTTCCGACTTGAAAATAAGGCGTTCCGGTAAAACTCAAAGGCGCAAAAGATGCATTGCAATCATAATAAGTTGTATCAGCAGGAAAAATAACCTCGGCAGCATCTGCTTTTAAACTAATGATCTGTGTGCAACTTCCCTTATTGCCCACCAAATCTGAAGCAGTCCACACCCGACTAATGGATTTACGTACGCCGTTGGACGTTGGATTACAGGGTAGTTGTGTAACCAGATCAACAAATACGGGGGTAACTTGGCTCAATTGGCAATTATCAGCCACAATTGGGAATGCCGCAGCGAAGCCCAAACTATCCCTCAGGAAAATGGGGGTAGTAGACTCAATTGCACAATTAGTAACAATATTCGTACAAGTAAGTACCGGTGGCATGCTGTCCACCACCAGCACTTGTCCCCAACATTTGTTGCCCGTTGTAAAATCAGTGACCCTGAATTGGTAGTATTTATTGATATCTCCAGCGGTAAAAAGTGCTGGCGACCATGGCCCATTGCCAAAAGGGGGTGTTTTGTCGACTTCTAATCCATATTTGGATGGACAGCCAAAGGTGTTTGGTTCTAAAAATGCGGTGACAGGAGGCAGGTACAAACAATCATTGTCTAATTTGACCACCACTTCATCCATGCATTGCAAGGGTCCGGAAACCGGATTTACCGTAACATTGAATGAACAAGTTGCTGTATTGCCTGCAGCGTCCAGGGCTACATAAAAATTGAGGGTAACACCAATTGGAAACCGATCGCCCGATTGCAGCCCTTGTGCCTGAACCAAGGTCACATCCGGCTGATCGTCGGTATAAACGATGGTAAATTGGTAAGCCGTATCGCAGGTATTGGGTGGCAGGTTAATGACCACATCTGCGGGGCAGGTAATTTGGGGATCAATGGTATCAACCAGTGCGGAAGCTGGCTGGATGGGTAATTCGTTTGCTGCGAAAATGTTAAAATGGCAGCATAAAAAAAAGAGGAAGGCAACAAATCGGTAGGGATGAGGGTACATAGCGGTTTTTTATTTTGTTTAAAAACAAACCCACTAAAATTACGCCATAATTACCTGTTTGCACAAAAAAGGCATAAATTATCTGAAATTTTGATTATTTCATGCGCCTTTTCATTTTTTTAGGAAAAAGTCCTTCTTGATGGTTTTTGCGGGAAGCAACAATTTCTCCTTTGCGATTCACTTTGGGTTTTAAACTTTCCTGGGCCGGACAGCCACTTTTATTGCTACAGGCTGGCAATAGGAACAAAGCGCCTATTACCAAAACGAAAAGCGGAAGGATGCGGATTTTATTAGACATAATTTTTGATTGAATGTGTTAACGCGTTCGGTTAAATGAGCCAGAAACCAAAACGCAATATTATTTCACTTGCGTATGAAAATGCCCTTTTTTTCTTTGCACATTGAGCAGTGTTGGAGGGCGCCGAATCAATACCTGCCCTTTTATAAATCGTCTGCTTTGCACCAGAATACCTTGCCAATTTTTTCCACAACTGTTGTGCAATTTACAGCCATCCAGCCACAGTTTGCCGCCTGGAGCAACCAAAATATAGGCATTTTCGGGCATCGAAACGCGGCAAGACAAATACAGAATCCCGCCATCTGCAACCGTAATATTCCCTTCGAAATCGCGGGCACCCATAAATGCAACGGAATCCGTAATCACGATGTCGCGTTCAGGGTTGCGTTGGCACCAAACAGGCACAAGACATTTACGGGCAATATGCGATTCATTTGCCAGTGTTCCATGTAATTTCCCAAGCTGGCAGGGCGTAAGGGCAATTTGGTAGGCATTGTAATCCATCATATTATTCGTTGCCTGCGACCGGCAAGGTTCCTCATCGGTATAGGTCCAGCATTTGTTTGGATGGTTTTGTGTATCCGGACAACCGTCTTCCGTCCAAGCGTGCTGCAAGCCAAACACATGCCCCAACTCATGGTTGAACAATCCATCAAATGACTTAGCAGACTCCTTACTTTCAAACAATCCAGCCAATTTAAAAGCAGTTCCCAACGCAATGCCTTGCCCATTCGCACGGTAAGTTTTTGATTTAATGCTGTCGTCGGGATGCACCATCAGGAAAATATTGATGATAGAATCCTTTCCAACTGCATATTTATCAATCACTTTTCGACTATAGTTGTTGGCATTTTTTCCTTGCGACACATAATAATACAGATCGTCGTCGTAATGAAAGTAAAAACCGTCATCGCCGGGCACCGGTTGGGGTGCAATCACAAAGCGATACCCTTTGGGCAGCACCCCTGTATTTTCTGGGGATCGCCAATTGCGCACATTGGTATCCAGTTCGGCATTCACATGACCCAAAAGTTCCCGAAAATAATTACGCGCGGCCTCGGGTTGAAAATTGTGGCTGCTGTCGCGGCTGTTCATCACATGAAAGTTGACCCGAACCAAACGCGGAGGCATATACGCAGGTTTGGATGGATCTGGTAAGTAGTTTTTCCAATTGGTACAGCCTGCAAAATCGGGAATGGCCAAACTGGCATGCGGATATACTTTAGCATCCGCTTGTTTTTCAGGCATAAAAAGCACGGTATGCACCGGGTTACAGGCTGTTATAAAACCTGCAATAATGCACAGAAATACAATTTTTTTGCCTAAAAAAAGCATTTTATGGTTGTGTTTTACCAAATGCATCCTGCCAGGCGATGATGCCGCCTGTCATATTTCGAACATTGGAAAAACCGTTGGCAGCCATCATACTTTGGGCCATACCGGAGCGGGCACCAGAGCGACAATGCAGCACAATTTCATCATTTTTATGGTCTTCCAAGTCCGACATCTGGCTGATGAGGGTATTGAGTGGCATCAATTGAGCGCCGATGTTGAATTCTTCGTATTCCCAGGGTTCTCTGACATCGATAAAAACGAACTTTTCACCTGCTTGGATTTTTTGACGCAATTCCTGAACCGTAATATCCATTGTTGTACACTTTACTGGTTAAAAACTATGATTAACGCGCTGTCGACGAACTACAGTCGGCAGGCTTTTCTTGAGTAATCCACAAGTCAATTTGTTCCCCCACCCGCATTAAGCCGTTGGGGTCGTATGCCGGACTTTGCCTCCATACATACGCATCGCCCTGATTGGTCACGGTGCCATTGGGAATAATGGTACCCACATTCAAG
>CAIVGO010000149.1 GCA_903905445.1 uncultured Bacteroidota bacterium | reverse complement strand
GTGCCGATTTTTAAAACCTTTACCCATTTACCCCCGTTTATGGGCATGTTGCTCGGATTGGGCCTCATTTGGGTGCTGACAGAATACATGCACACGGGAAAATCGGAGGAAGACAAGGCCTTTCATACCGTCGTGTATGCCCTGCGCAAGGTGGACTCCCCGAGTATCCTGTTTTTTCTGGGCATCTTAATCGCAGTGGCCGCCCTTCAAAGTGCAGGCATGTTGGTGCAGGTTGCCAGTTGGCTGGAACATACCGTGGGGAATGTCAGCGTAACGGTGTTGCTTATTGGCCTGTTGTCGGCGGTGGTAGACAATGTGCCCCTGGTGGCGGCTGCGCAGGGTATGTACAGCCTGAAGCAGTTCCCCATGGATCACTATTTTTGGGAGTTTTTAGCCTATTGCGCGGGCACGGGTGGCAGCATACTCATCATCGGCTCGGCGGCAGGGGTGGCAGCAATGGGCATGGAGCGCATCGAGTTTTTCTGGTATTTGCGACGTATTTCTTGGCTGGCCTTGCTCGGGTATTTTGCAGGCGCGCTGGTTTATATGGCTAGTTCTGCGCTGTAAACGCCTATTTTTTTAAATATTGATCCAAAAAAGCAAAAACGCGGGCAAGATTTTCCGCAGTTTCAAATTCCGGGCCGCCGTGTTTTGCGCCTTCCAACAGATGTAGGGTTACCTTGTTTTCCCCCAATACCGGTTTCAGAGCAGCCGCAAAATGCTCCGATTGTTGGGTCGGAACCAATTGGTCGCGGGTGCCATGCATAATGAGAAAAGGCGGTGCATCGGGGGTGATATACGTTTCCGGGTTGGCTTTTTGTACGGCATCTGGAATTTCCGTGATGGTTTGGCCCATTATTTTGGACTCCGGCGAATTCGATGCATTGTGATCGGGTGTTCCATTGCCACTTTCCTGCAACTGCGGATCCATGGTTAAAAAATTGATCGGCCCAAACCAGTCCACCACCGCTTGTACCTGGCTGTTTTCCTGTGCATTACCCATGTTTAAATCTTCAAATATAGGTTTGCCACCGGTTAATCCTTCCATCGCGCACAGGTAGCCACCTGCCGAACCGCCCCACACGGCAATGGCGTCTTTTTTTAGGTGGAATTGGGTGGCGTTGGCTTTGATCCAGCGAATAGCGGCTTTTACATCGAGTACAAGGGCCGGAAAAATCGCCTCACCGCTCATCCGATAATTGATGGAAACCACGGCAAAACCGCGTTTAAGGCCCTCTAACATGGGTTTAAGTTGTCCATCGGCTTTGTCGCCCATCATAAAAGCACCGCCATGAATCGACACGATCACCGGGAAAGGACCATCGCCTTCATTCGGCAGGTAAATATCCAATTGCTGGCTGGGCGATTGATTGGCATAAGCCAGGTTCAACCATTTGCGCTGAATGTTGCTGGTATCCACGCTTAGCCCGCAACCAGATCCGCCGCCTTGCAAAATAAAAAGGACACAAAGCAGGCGAATACATCGAATAGAATATTGAATCATGGGTGTTTTTTGCTACAAAATTAGTTTTTTTTCACGCAATTAGTTCGCACGCATCAATTCCACTACGAAGCTCGCTCCGATGGCGTTGTTGGTTTGCAGGACCAGTTGACCGCCCATCATTTCCAGGTACCGTTTGGTGAGTTTGAGGCCGATGCCCCAGCCTGCTTCCGATGCCTGATCGCTTAGTTCCAAATTGTCTCCGGCAATTTCCTTGGGGATCTCCATGCCGGGGCCCTCGTCTTCAATAACGATTTGTACTTTTTCGAGCATTTTTTCGATTCGAATGCTTATTTTTCCATCCGGCGGCGAGTATTTGATGGCGTTAGAAACCAAATTACCCAATATGTTTTCCAGCAGGGCAGGTTCGGCAATTGCCAGGTGTTGTTGGTCATGGCCTTCCACCTGAATCCTAACTTTTTTGGATGCTGCCAACAATTCAAATTGTTCGGCTACATGCGCAATCGCTGCGAATACGGGTACTTGGGTTAGGCGTTTTTCAATATCAATTTGCTCTTCGTTTTGCACTTCCACGATGCGCAGGGCCATTTGATGGATGCGTTGGGCCGCCAATTCGATATAACTGGCTTCGGCGTTGTCAGGCTGCCGAATTTTAAGCATGGAGGCATTGATTTGAATGACCTGGAGCGGTGCGCGCAAATCGTGGGCCATCAGGTTGGTCATCAGGCGTTTGGAAGCGACGACCTGGGCGGTTTTGTTTGCGGCCGCTTTGATTTGTTGGTTGGCCTTGCGCAGGCGGTTCCAAAAATAGCTGGTCAATAAAAAAATGATGAATAAGAACCCCAGGCCGATGTATAGGATAATGTTTTGCAGTTTTGATTTGGCCAGATTTTGTTCAAGTTGGCGGTTTTCTGCTTCTTTTTCCTTGGTTCGAAAGCGGACTTCTTGTTCTTCCAGTGCATTTTTTCGATCCTTTTCAAAGGTCGCGCGTTCCAATTGGCTTAATCTTTTTAAATAAACCAAGGCGCTGTCGGGTTGATGGATACGTTCGAACCAGTCTACATAAAACTGCGCATAATTCAGTTCTTCATCGGGAAATGCTACCCGAATCGTTTTTGTTTTATCGATGGTCGATTTTGCTGCTTGTAATTTGTCAATTTTGAGGTAGGCTTTCGCCAGGCTAAAGAGGCTGCTTTTTAGCTCAACCAATTTATTCGACCGTTCAAATGCACCGGAAGCGGCCTCTAATTTTGGGATAGACTGGGTAACTTCATTGATGTCAAGGAGGAAACGACCGTAAGCCATTTCCATCAGGGGTAAATTGGATTGATCCTTTTCTTGCTTTACGCACCGAATGGCTGCTTCAAAATAATAAGTAGCCGAATCCGCCTGATGCAATTCGACATAGAGGGAAGCCATATTAGATAGTTTATCGCAAATAGCCACGTTATCGTTCTGTAAGCGCAACGTTGCAATGCTTTCCCGGAGGTATTTAAATGCGAGCGGTGGGTTGCTTTGGGAAAAAACGCCCGCCAACAGATTCTGAATCACTTGTCGACGGTGCAACCACGGCTTATCGGAATATCGGAGGGTAATTTGAAGGGCTTTTTGCAAGTACTCATACGCTTTCTGATGCTCTGCCTGCATAAAATACAAATCGCCTATGTTGTACAGGGCTGTGGTCCTTTGCGCATCCAGGTTTAATTGGTCTGCCAGCGCATAGGCTTTTTGAATATAGTCCATTGCGACGTTCATGTCAACCGTTCGCATCAAATAGGAGTATTCGGTGAGCCGGGCAAAATGGTTGATGTCTTCGGCAGGATGGCTATCTATTTCCTTCTTTAAGCTATCTATTACAAATTGCTGTGCCTGAACCAACTGTGTGCAAAATAAAAACAGAATTAAAAGTCGACGCATATAAATCTTTCTGCAACAAAGGTTTGTGTAAGTTGTAAGCTCAAAAACAGGGCAAAGTTACTCCTGAATTACCTGAAGGAGATCTTCCCGTTTGCGAATACCCGTTTTTTGATATAAAGATACTACATAATGTCTTACCGTATTGATGCTCACATGCATGTCATCTGCAATTTCTTTGTAACGTTTTGCTGCAATCAAGCCATTCAGCACCTCAATTTCGCGCTTTTTCAAACCAAAACGAAGGGCTACCCGCGAATGCATATCCAACGCACCAAAAGGCGTATTTTCAAGATGTCTAAAACGGGTAATTAACTGATTCGCAGATTGCGGGCTCAGGTAAGCATGGCCGGATAAACTTTGTTGAATCGCTTCCAATAACCGATGTATGGCTTCCCCTTTGATGTAAAAACTGTCGGCACCCGCTTTCAAAGCCTGAAATAAAAAGGCTTCGTCGGTATACCCGGTTACTACGATGATTTTCGATTCAGGAAGCAAAAGCCTGATTTTGGGTAACTGCACCAAGGCATTTTGCAGCCCAAGCATGATGTCCAGCAAAATAAGATGGGGTGGGTTTCCTAAATCTAAGGCATCTAAAAAGTCGGCAACAGCAGAAAAATGTACAATCTCGGAATAGCCGTTTGCCTGCAATAGCTGGGTAAACAATACCTGCGTTTGTTCATTGTCTTCAATCAATACAATCCGACTATGTTTCATGTGGGACAGCGGTAGGGGTTGAGTTAAAAGTATGTGTATCTATGAGCGTATAAACTGGTAAAATTTGGATTGGTTTGCAAATAGAACACAAAAAGGCCACTTTTTTTGGTTTTGAAGCGGGTGTTACATCAAAATTAAATCAATTGCGCCTTTTTATTGACCATTTTTTAAATGCAACTAAGTACTATTTGTGATAAGCGAGGGCCCATCTTTGCACCATCGCAAGCAAGCGGTCACCAACATTGGGAGAACTAAAGCTACTATATTTCTTTGAGTACGGCGGGTAGGAAAAGTCTTACCCGCTTTTTTTATGCATTTTTCTCCGTTTCCAGTCGATTTAATGCTAAAGAAGCGTGTTGCGATGGATGTTTTTCCGGAATGTGCTCCATGGCCCGCTCGCTTATGGCAGTAATCGACAAAGCCGGATTTACCCCCGGATTGGCTGAAATCATGGAGCCATCGCAAACCAGCATGTTTTTATATCCAAATACATGATTATGTTGGTCTATCACGCCGTTTTCTGCGGTTTCGCCCATCACTGCGCCGCCTAAAATGTGCGCGGTGCCAGGTATACCCGCCAAGGGGGTCAACCCAAACGCAACCGCCTTTCCTTTCATAATGACTTCAAATTTGCGGGCCAATTCAATCGCCCTCGGAATAAAAGCAGTTGGCTTTTCGTCGCCCACAATGGCTGTACGCATGCCGCCCCACCAACTCCGCGTAAAAGTAACCGTACTATTCAGGGTTTGCATAAACAACATCACCGAGGAGCTTTTGGCCCAGTCACGCACCCGTGCATACTTCCAATATTGCACCGGATGCGAAATGACCTCCCAGATCATTTTCAACAGCCTGACCGGAAAATTCGGGCCGTCCACAAAAGGCAAAAACGCCATGCGCCAGGCACCCGAACCCGCCCCATACCGACACAATTCCAAATGACTGTGTTCGTCGGTATGCAAAATGGCACCAATGGCAATGCCTTGCGACTGGTCGGTGGATCCATCCAGTTGGGTTACGGCAATCAAACTTTCATTGTTGGTGCGTACCGATTTACCCACCATATTAGACAAACGCGGCAAGGCGCCTTTTTTCAGTTTTAATAACAAACTAACGGTGCCCAGCACACCGCCCGCGAAAATGATTCCTTTGGTTTGTATGGTTGTTTTGGTTTTCACAAAACGGGTGGCCATTTGGTAGGTTACGTTGTATCCATCCGAACCATCCGCCGCACCCAAGGGGCGCACATCCACAACTTCATGTTCGGCTAAAATTTCAGCCCCCTGTTGTTGCGCAAGATAGAGGTAGTTCTTATCCAGGGTGTTTTTGGCATTGTGCCGGCAGCCCGTCATACAGCCTCCACAGAACGTACAGCCAGCCCGCTCCGGACCTTTGCCCTCAAAATAAGGGTCGGGCTGCACCTTTCCGGGTTCGCCAAAATATACGGCCACATTGGTCGCATCCAAATGGTCGGCCTGGCCAATATCAGCTGCCAAACGCTCCAATGCATGCTCTCCATCAAAAAAACGCGGATTTTTGGCCGCACCCAGCATCTGCAATGCCTTCGGGTAGTATGGCTTCAGTTCCTGTTCCCAATCGGCCAAACCCGCCCAATTACCCGAATTGAAAAAGGCAGGCTTGGGCACGGGTAAGGTATTGGCATATACCAGCGAGCCACCGCCCACACCCGTACCCGATACGATACCGACATGTCGGAAAATGGTGATTTTCATAATGCCATACCACCTAAACGTGGGCAACCACAACCACTTCGAGAGCGTCCAATTGGTTTTAGGAAAATCAGTAGCCTGGTACCATTTTCCTTTTTCGATGACCAGCACTTTGTAGCCTTTTTCCGAAAGCCGCAAAGCGCTGACCGAGCCGCCAAAGCCGCTGCCAATGATGATATAATCGTATTGAACGTTTTTCATAATTTGGGCTAAAGTAGTTCTAAAGACGGACAATTCAATTGTTTTGCTAATTTAATTTGGTTAAAACTGCTATTTTCTTGTCTTCGTATTTGCTGCAATCAATTTTCAGATATATCGCACTGGAATACGCCCTGAACACTGCTTAATATAAATTTAATTTAGTTTGTTGTAAAAAAAATAGGTATTATGATTATGTTATATCTATAATTCCTTTAATTTTATGCCGTCTTAATTGACTTTCAGGCCCCCGTTTTTACTCCTGTTAGTGTTCCTGGGCAATTGCCCTTCCGCTTTACATGCGAAGAAACACCTGAAAAACCAGTTTCCAAATTTTGCTTTTTGCCAAAACCTTGTTGCATCCAACCGGTGTACACACCTATTATATAATCCATTTATCCTGCGCTGAATCCAAAAAATTTTTAACCAACCCTTTTTT
>CAIVGO010000148.1 GCA_903905445.1 uncultured Bacteroidota bacterium | reverse complement strand
GCACGCGAGATCGTAAGCGCCTACGCACCCGACGACCGCTTCCAAATCCTGACCAACGATTTTGAAGGCCGCGACCAGCGCTTAGTAGGCAAAGAAGATGCTTTGTTGCGCATTGATGAAATTCGCAGCGGACCCGCCTCCCGCGATCTGTCCAAGGTGCTGTTGCGCCAACAACAATGCCTGCAAACGGGCAAAGCAGAAAACAAAATCGCTTTCGTCATTAGTGATTTTCAAAATAACATCGCCGACCTCGAACGATTTAAGGACACTTTGATGGAGGTGAACTTAGTGCCCATGCGCGCCGTACAGGAAAATAATATTTCCATCGACACGGTTTGGTTCGATAGTCCGGTTCAAATCCTCAACCAACCTGCCAATTTAATTGTCAAAATCACCAACCGAGGTGCCGAAACGGCCGAAGAAGTGCGGCTCTCTTTACGCCACGATGGACAAACCAAACCAGTAGGCGCAATCAAAATCCCGGCGGGTGGCAGCAAATTGGATACCGTAAACTTTAACATCCTGCACCCAGGCTGGCACGAAGCCCGCTTGTCGATCACCGATTACCCGGTGCAGTTTGACGACGATTATTACCTGGCGTTTTATGTAGCCGAAAAAATAAATGTTCTGGCAATCAACGGTGGCCCCACCAACAAATTCCTGAACAACGCATTTGCCGGGGCCCGCTATTTCAAATTGGACAACTCCGATGCCCGCGCACTCGATTACTCCAAATTTGCGGATTACCAACTGATTGTACTCAACGACTTGAACAGCGTGTCTACCGGTTTGGCATCTGAACTCAAAACATTTGCCCAAAATGGCGGCAATGTGCTGGTTTTTCCGGCCCAAAATGCCGATCTGAGTGGCTACAACGGATGCCTGCAAAACTTTAATGCTGGCGAATTAGGCGCTTTTGAAAATGTAAAACGACAAGGCGCACAAGTCAACCTCGATGAGTTCATTTTCCGCGATGTATTTTTGAATAAAAGCGCCAATTTGCGGCTGCCAGCCACCACCGGTAATTTCAAAATTGCCCCCAACCGCGGCGAGCATGTGCTGACCTACCGCGATGGCACCGCGCTGATGAGCAAATACCAGCAAGGGGAAGGTGCCTTGTACTTGTACGCAGCACCGTTGGATGAAAAAGTGAGCGACCTGATCCGTAATGGAGAAATTTTTGTGCCCATGTTGTTCAAAATGGCCATTGCAGGCTCCAAAAGCCGTCAAATTGCCTACATGATTGGCAAAGACGAGGTACTCGAAGCCAAGCACCAGGTATCCGCTTCCGGCGAGTCGATCTATAAATTGAAAATGGTGGCCGATGAACAGGCCGATACCGAAAGCCCTACGCCCACCAATGGCCAGGAATTTATACCCGAACAACGCATTTTAGGCTCCAAAGTGATGATTACGCCAGGCACCGCGATCCGCCTCGCAGGCTGGTATCACCTCGGTTTGCGCAGCGATTCTACCCTCGCCGAATACGCTTTCAACTTCGATCGGAAAGAAAGCGACCTCTCTTACCGCCCCAATGAATTGCTTGTCAATGGCTTATCCTCCAACATCCATATTTTGGATGAAAACGCCGAAGCCAATTTCGGCCAGGTGGTCGGAGAACAAAACCAGGGCATCGTCCTTTGGCGCTGGTGCATCATTTTTGCCCTGCTGTTTTTGGCACTGGAGGTGCTGTTTTTGAGGCTGTGGAAATAGTGATAAGTGATAAGTGAGGAGTGATAAGTGAGGAGTGATAAGTGAGGAGTTGATAAGTGAGGAGTGATAAGTGAGGAGTGATAAGTGAGGAGTGATAAGTGAGGAGTGATAAGTGAGGAGTGATAAGTGAGGAGTGATAAGTGAGGAGTTTGCACATTATTCATTGATAATCAAATATATACGAAAAAAATTAAATCACAGGTT
>CAIVGO010000147.1 GCA_903905445.1 uncultured Bacteroidota bacterium | reverse complement strand
TGCACATTCCGCCTGTTTTTCAGGTCCAACGGCCGGATTACTGGCACTATAAGGCAAAGACAAACCCAATGCCTCAATAGCCGACGACATGGTATTGGCGGTGTACATGCCCCCGCAGGCGCCTGGGCCCGGGCACGCATGCCGAATGACGGCTTTAAAATCTTCCGGGGTAATCGTCCCTGCATATTGAGCGCCGAGTGCTTCAAAAGCACTGACAATGTTCAACTTCTGCCCATTGTATTCGCCGGTAGCAATCGTTCCTCCATACACCATAATAGCAGGTCGGTTGAGTCGGATCATGGCGATCAAAGCGCCGGGCATATTTTTATCACAGCCGGGAATGGCAATCAGTCCATCATAATAATGGGCGCCCATAACCACCTCGATGCTATCGGCAATAATTTCGCGCGAAACCAGGGAATAGCGCATGCCTTCCGTTCCATTCGCAATTCCGTCCGATACGCCAATCGTATTAAACTGTAAACCAACGAGTCCCGCTTGTTTTACCGAATCCTTTACGGCACCCGCCAATTGGTTGAGGTGCATGTTGCAGGTATTGCCCTCATACCAGTTGCTGACAATGCCCACAAACGGTTTGTCCATGTCCTCTGGCTGAAGTCCGGTGCCATACAACATTGCCAAACTGGCCGGTTGGGTATCATCTTGGGTGACGCGGTGACTATAATTTTTCATGTTTTACAAATAGGAATTCGTGACTACTTCATTGAGTACTTCTGCTTTGTACAGCATTTGCAGGGAATGCCCGAGGGTATTTTCCCATTTTTTCCGGAAAGGAATGCGGTCCAAACTGGCAATTCCGGTTACTTCAGCGGCGGTTCCGACAAAAAAGGCCCCATCGGCATGGTGCACATCTTCGGTACGGAAGCGTTTTTCTTCTACCCGAATACCGATGCGTTTGCATATTTGAAGCACCGTACTACGGGTGATGCCGGGTAAAATATTGCCCGTGGGTGGGGTATAAAGCACGTCGTCTTTTTCGTAAAAGAAGTTAGCGCCCGGACCTTCCGCTACATATCCGTCCACATCCAAGAGCAGGGCTTCATCAAAATTTTTCGCTTTTGCTTCGGTCGTTGCCAAAATAGAATTGGTGTAATGCCCTACCACTTTGGCTTCCACGAAACAAGATTTTGGATGGGGCCGACAAAAAGAAGAGGTCATGACATCTACCGTTTTATCGCCCAAGAGTTTACCCCATTTCCAGGCGCACATAAACAAATGCGCTTTGTCGGGCGGCGTGAGCGACATATTCGGACTCGTATAAACCAAGGGACGGATATAAGCGTCCTCCAATTCGTTTTTTTCAAGGAGTAAATAGGCCAATTCGGTCATTTCCTCCAGGGTATAAGTGAGCGGAATATGCATTTTGCGCGCTGAATACAGCAAGCGCTCGAAATGTTCTTCAGCCTTAAAAATGCGTACCCCTGAAGTCGTCAAATAGGCTCGAATTCCTTCAAAAACACCGTTTCCATAGTGGAGTGTTTGTGAGTACGGGCTGATTTGTGCTGTTTCGGCTTTGAGCCATTGGCCGTCGAGATATAGAATAGAATGTTCGTTGTAGTACATGTTTTTGCTTTTGGGTTGTATATCAATGGATTATGTTGGGAGGTGTCACCTCCGACGGTTACCTCCCGAGGTGTCACCTCCGAGGGTTATCGCCGAGGTGTCACCTCCGTTGGTTACCGCTGAGGTGTCACCTCCAATGGTTACCTCCCGAGGTGTCACCTCCGTTGGTTATCGCCGAGGTGTCACCTCCGTTGGTTACCTCCCAAGGTGTCACCTCCAACGGTAGCATCCCGAGGTGTCACCTCCAAAATCAAGCAACCACCGCTGCTTTCAATACCAATTCCGAAATATGATCCCCCATTTCACTACATCCCAGCAATTGAGCAGCCTCCAAATCGGAGGTGCCAAAGCCAGCCTCCAGGGTTTCGCGGACGGCTTCCCGGATGCTTGTCGCAGCAGCGGAATAATGCAAATGATCCAGCAACATAGCCGCCGATAAAATAGCAGCGATCGGATTGGCTATGTTTTTACCCGCCGCCTGTGGATAAGAACCGTGAATTGGCTCAAACAAGGCTGTATGCGCACCCACCGACGAAGAAGGCAACATGCCCAGCGAACCGACCAATACACTGGCTTCGTCCGATAAAATATCACCAAACATATTTTCGGTCAACACCACATCAAAGTGGGCCGGATTTTGAATCAATTGCATCGCGGCGTTGTCGACATACATCCAATCCAGGGTAATATCTGGGTAGTTTACAGCGATTTCTTGTACTACCGAGCGCCACAATCGACTGGTTTCCAATACATTGGCTTTGTCTACCAGCGTAACTTGTTTGCGGCGCTTCCTTGCTGCTTCGAAGGCCAAGTGTGCAATACGCGCGATTTCTACGGCCGTGTACACACAATGATCAAAAGCCTCGTGCTGATTCCGGCCCTTTTCGCCGAAATAAATGCCGCCTGTGAGTTCGCGGTACACCACCATGTCCACACCTTCCACTTTTTCCGGTTTGAGCGGCGAAAGATGGGCGAGGGTAGGGTAGAGCGTCACCGGACGAATGTTGGCAAACAACCCCAGCGATTTGCGCAAACGAAGCAATCCTTGCTCCGGCCGCACGGGTGCACTTGGGTCGTTGTCGTATTTAGGATGCCCGATCGCGCCGAATAAAATAGCGTCCGAATCCAAACAAAGTTGCAAAGTGGCTTCCGGCAGCGGATCGCCATGCTTATCAATCGCTATGGCTCCCACGTCGGCAAAATGGTATTCAAAAGAAAGATCAAAGCGGCTACTTACCGCCTTCAATACCTTCAAGGCTTGTTCCGTTACTTCCGGGCCAATGCCGTCGCCCGGTAATACTGCTATTTTCTTGCTCATGTTGGTGCTTATTGTGCGTGTTCGAACGCTTCAATTTCTGATTTCAAACTGAGGAGGTAATCAATATCGTCGTATCCGTTGATCATGCAGATTTTCCGAAATGGATCGATATCAAAGGAGGCTTCCAGACCCGTTGCAGGCAAGGTAAATGTCTGATTTTCAAGGTCTACTACAAAATCCGTGGCTGGGTCTTGCTCAATGGCCTGTAATATTGCATGCAATGCCTCGGGCGTAACTTGTACCGGTAGCAAACCATTATTCAGCGCATTGCCACGAAAAATATCTGCGAAAAAACTCGAAACCACCACCCGGAATCCGTAATCATACAAAGCCCAGGCCGCATGCTCACGGCTACTGCCACAACCAAAATTTTTACCTGCCACCAATATCTGACCCTGGTAAGTCGGGTTGTTTAGCACAAAATCGGTTTTCTGCTGGCCGTCGCTGGTGTAGCGCCAATCGCGGAATAAATTATCACCAAATCCTTCCCGTGTAGTCGCTTTTAAAAAACGCGCAGGTATAATTTGATCGGTATCAACATCTTCAATCGGTAATGGGATGGCCGTACTGCGTATTTGTGTGAACTTTTCCATGCTTAGTTTTGATTAAAATGTACGCGAACATCTACAATTTTACCGGCCAAGGCTACTGCAGCGGCGGTGAGTGGACTGGCCAAAATGGTGCGCGCGCCCGGGCCCTGTCGACCTTCGAAATTGCGGTTAGAAGTGCTCACACAATAAGCGCCCGCTGGTATTTTATCCTCATTCATGCCCAAACAAGCCGAACAACCGGGTTCTCGAAAATCAAATCCAGCATCGGAAAATATCTTATCCAAACCCTCCGCAATCGCCTGTTGCGCAACTTGTTGTGAACCAGGCACCACCATCACTTGCACATGACCCGCCTTTTGTTTTCCTTGTATAAACTCGGCCACTAGCCGCAAATCTTCAATCCGGGAATTGGTGCAAGAACCAATAAACACATGGTGAATGGTTTTTCCCAACAAACTTTCGCCTGCCTTGAAACCCATGTACGTCAAGGACTTATCAAAAGAAACAGGACTGTCGCCCGGCAAAGCCATATCCGGAACATGCTCGGAAACCGCAATGCCCATGCCCGGATTGGTACCATAGGTCAACATCGGTCCTATTTCGGAGGCGTCAAAGTGATATTCGAGGTCAAATTGTGCATCCACGTCGGTGTACAATTGTTCCCATTTGGATACAGCCGCTTCAAAATCAGCACCTTGTGGTGCAAATTTTCTGCCCCGCACGTATTCAAACGTGGTCGCATCGGGTGCAATCAAGCCGCCCCGCGCGCCCATTTCTATGCTCATATTGCAAATGGTCATGCGTGCTTCCATGGAAAGAGCACGGATGGCGCTGCCCGCATATTCTACAAAATAACCCGTTCCGCCCGCTGCGGTGAGTTTGGAAATGATGTACAAAATGATGTCTTTCGACAAAACACCGTCCTGCAAAGCCCCATCTACCGTGATGCGCATACATTTTGGTTTGCGTTGTAACAAACATTGCGTGGCCATAACCTGCTCCACCTGGCTGGTGCCAATGCCAAATGCAATGGTGCCAAATGCCCCGTGCGTACTGGTGTGGCTGTCGCCGCATACAATGGTCATTCCAGGCTGGGTGATGCCCAATTCTGGTCCGATTACGTGTACAATGCCCTGGTAAGGATGCCCCAAATCATAGAGTTCCAATCCAAATTCCCGACAGTTTTCCCGCAGTTTTTCCACCTGATCGCGGGAAAGTTTTTCTTGAATGGGCAAATGTTGGTCCTTGGTAGGAACGTTGTGATCGGCCGTGGCAATGGTTTGCAAAGGCCGAAAAACAGGCAAATTACGTTGTTTTAAGCCATCAAATGCTTGCGGACTCGTCACTTCATGGATGAAATGCCGGTCGATGTACAACACATCCAAACCGCCTTCCGCCACTTTGATGACATGCGCGTCCCAAATTTTATCAAATAATGTTTTAGACATGTTTTTTCTTAAAGTGCGGTTACCGGAATACCCACTGGTTTTAATAATTCAAGCAAATCTGCATCCACCACCTCTTTTTTGCGGTCGGCGATGATCAAAAACGCGGCATACACTTCATCCAAAGCATCTTTGGTGAGGTTAAAACCAATGTTTTTGGCCCGATAGGCGAGTGCGGCACGGCCACTGCGGGCAGTGAGTACAATTTGCGAATGATCCACGCCCACTTCCAATGGATCAATGATTTCGTAGGTTTCGCGTTTTTTGATCACGCCATCCTGGTGGATACCCGACGAGTGTGCAAAGGCATTGCCACCCACGATGGCCTTGTTGGGCTGGACCACAACCCCCATTTTTTCAGAAACTAATTGACTAATTGGATTAAGTAAGCGTGTATTGATGCCGGATACAAATCCGAGATCGGCGTGTTGGCGCAAAATCATCACCACTTCTTCCAAAGCCGTGTTGCCCGCGCGTTCACCGATGCCATTGATGGTGCATTCTATTTGCCGGGCGCCGTTTGAAATGCCCGCGATGGAATTGGCCGTAGCCAGACCAAGGTCGTTGTGACAATGGGTAGAAAGGATCGCTTTTTCGATGCCTTTTACATTTTCATACAGGTATTTAATCTTGGCGCCATATTGTTCGGGCAAGCAATAACCGGTTGTATCCGGGATATTCAGCACAGTCGCTCCGGCCTTGATGGCAACTTCCAGTACGCGGGCCAGGAATTCATTATCAGCCCGGCCTGCATCTTCTGCATAAAACTCTACGTCTTCTACAAACGATTTTGCAAGTTTTACCGCCGCAGCCGCGCGTTCGAGAATGCCTTCGGGTGTGGTGCATAATTTGTAGCGGATGTGCATTTCAGAAACCCCGATGCCCGTGTGGATGCGTGGACGTAAAGCGGGTTTCAATGCTTCTGCCGCAACACGGATGTCTTGTTCAACTGCCCGCGATAAACCGCAGATGATGGGATTTTTGATCGCTGCGGCAATCGCGCGTACCGATTCGAAATCGCCAGGACTGGAAACCGGGAAACCGGCTTCGATTACATCCACGCCCAAGGTTTCGAGTGCCAGGGCAATTTCTATCTTTTGTGCCGTATTGAGTTTGCAGCCAGGTACCTGTTCGCCGTCGCGCAAAGTGGTGTCAAATATTTGAATTCGGGTTGCCATTATTTTGGTGTAGGTAAAATGAAATAAGCACTGAATCTTTGTGGAGCCAAATGTAGAAGCCCGTGTTGCCTATTGCACAATCAAAAAAAATGGGGATTACGAAGTCGAATAAACCATTTTTTGTTGCTAAATCATTGAAAAACAAAATCTTAGTTCAATTAAAATTACGATGCCCAAGAAGAAAAAAGATGACCTCGTACTTCTGATTGACTCGCTTACCAAAGCAGAAAAACGCCATTTTCGGCTGTTTGTCCAACGCAACCATGCTACGGAGGATCGACTTTTTTTGCAATTATTTGATTATTTGGACAAACGGGGGAGCTTGGAAGAGGCAGATGTGTTAAAAAAAATACCGGCCATTAAGAAGGCGCAATTGCCCAATTTGAAGGCACATCTGACCAAACAATTGCTCACTAGTATGCGCATGTTGAGCAAAAACCAGCAGGAAGACATTCAAATTCGGGAGCAAATTGATTATGCCCGGGTGCTGTACAACAAGGGATTATACCAACAAAGCCTCGATTGGCTCGCGCGGGCGAAGGAGCGCGCACTGGAAGGGGCTTTTTCGAGCCAAGCCCTCGAAATTGTAGAGTTTGAAAAACTAATTGAAAGTCAATACATTACGCGTAGTTTTGAAGGCCGGGCAGAAGAACTGTCGGCACAATCGGCCCGCCTGAGCCAGCAGGTGGCGCGTTCCAATGAAATGTCCACCTTGTCGTTGCAGATGTACGGCTTGTACCTCAAAACCGGTTTTGCCCGAAATCAGAAAGATTATTATTTTGTGCGTGCGTTTTTTCATAGCCACCTGCCTGATACACCATTTGATACCCTCGATTTTTGGGGGAAAGTATATTATTACCAGGCCCATGTTTGGGTGTACCATATTTGCCAGGAATTTGCCCTTTGTTACCGGTATGCGCAAAAATGGGTCGATCTGTTTCAAGACAATCCAGGCATGATCACCCTCAATCCGCCCTTGTACCTCAAGGGTTTACATAATTTATTGGGGGCCTTGTTTAATAGTTTGTCTTACGAGCGATTTGCGGATGCGCTTGAAATGTTGGAACAATTTCCGAACAACCATGCATTTACCAACGATCGCAATATTTCTGGCTTGTACCACTTGTACTTGTATTTGCACCGCATCAACAAACATTATTTAGAAGGTTCTTTCGAAGATGGTTTGCAGTGGTTGCCACAACTTTCGGAATACATCGATTCGGAAGCGTATCCCTGGGATCGACACCGCATTATGGTGTTTCATTACCGTACGGCCTGCCTGTATTTTGGCGCCGGAGATTTCAACCAGGCGATTCATTTTTTAAATTTAGTCATCAATCAAAAAAATCCTGATTATCGCGAAGATATTCAAGGTTTTGCGCGTGTTTTGAACCTGATTGCGCATTTTGAACTAGGAAACGAACAATTGGTGGAGTACCAGATTAAAAGCGTTTACCGATTTTTATTACAAATGGAGGACCTGCATGCCGTGCAAAAAGAGATTTTTCGTTTCTTGCGCCGCACACCGGGCATGCGAAAAAATGTACTGATGGATGAGTTTCGAAATTTACACGCCAAACTCAGTAAATTGCAGGAAGATCCGTTCGAAAGGCGCCCATTTTTATACCTCGATATTTTATCCTGGTTGGAAAGTAAATTGGAAAACCGTACAGTAGCCGATATTATACATGAAAAATTTTTAGAACGTTTACGGCCATTCAAGTTTTAAGCGTCTTTCTTTGGTTTAAAATTTAACCTTTTGAAATTCAACATAAAAAGCAAGAAAACAGATTTTAAATAATTATCAATTTGGTAATATTGGATTTACGCAATAGAAAAAATAAGTCCTTACATTTGAGGAAGTTTTCTTAAATTTGAAAGGTTCCGTGTCAGAAAAAGCGCTTGATCTTGTAATTATTCGTGTTGCGACCCCTGAGGACGCGCTTTATGCGCATCAGATTGTAAATGAAATGGCTTCCTCCGCGGCAGCCCGCGGAACGGGTATTGCCCGAAGATCACCCGATTATATCGTGCAGAAAATGCAAGAAGGCAAGGCAGTCATCGCTTTAGGAGGCGATGGTACCTGGGTGGGCTTTTGTTATATTGAAACCTGGGACCATGGTCAGTTTTTGGCCAATTCAGGCCTGATCGTCAACCCTGCTTTCCGAGGCAAAGGAATCGCCCGGGCAATAAAACGCCGTATCTTCCAGTTGTCCCGCGATACTTTTCCGGATGCCAAAATTTTTGGGCTCACCACTGGCCGGGCGGTCATGAAAATCAATTCCGAACTTGGGTATGAGCCGGTTACTTATTCCGAACTTACCCAAAGTGAAGCGTTCTGGAAAGGCTGCCAGAGTTGTGTGAATTATGAAATTTTGCAAAGTAAAAACCGCAAAAACTGTATGTGCACAGCCATGATGTTCGATCCGCTCAAAATGGGCAATGAGGCCGAAGAGGCTGATGGTGAAGTATTGCTCGTGGTTGAATAAAACGCGTATTTCCCTTTTCCCGCCCAAATTTTGTCCTTGCAGGCGCTGTGCATCGTCGCTAAAATATTTTTAACATTTTTTGAAGCGAACTTAAATCCTGAATTCGGAATTATATTCTGAGTTCAGGATTTTTTCTTTTAAAAAGTATTTTAAAATGCCTTTTTCGGTATGTTATTTTATCGTTTCATAAAAAGGTTAAATAGCATTAATGATACCGAAAAATCGTTTTTTTTAAAAATTATCATTGGCTTATTTTGATTTATCTAAAATAAAAAATATTTTTGTCTTGAAACGAAAGGTGTTTCACCCCGGTTTCAGCCCGCCACCTATTTGTCAAAGCGCATTTCTATGATCCCAAAGGCCATTCTGACAAAATAAAATTTTTAGTACACTTCAAATTCATTCATTTTTTTCTTTTTCAGGATATGAAGAAGCAATGGCTCATCCCATTTTTGATTTTGACGCTGATCGCATGCGCCGCCATTTTTGCACCCGCCAGTGTGGCAACGGAATCCAGTTTGCAAGCCCTCAACACAGCAGATACAGCCTGGATGCTGATGGCCTCTGGATTGGTGTTGTTGATGACCCCCGGATTGTCGTTTTTTTATGGGGGCATGGTAAGTTTCAAAAACGTGGTTTCTACCATGTTACAAAGTTTTATATCGCTGGGTGTTGTCAGCATGCTTTGGGTAGTGGTTGGTTTTAGCCTGGCCTTCGGCGAAAGTTTTGGTGGGGTTATTGGCAATCCTACTACTTTTTTCATGTTTCGCAATGTGCATTTGGGTGCTGATCCAACCCTGGCACCCACCATTCCGCTGTTGTTGTTTGCGCTGTTTCAACTCAAATTTGCCATCATTACCCCTGCTTTGATCACCGGTAGTTTTGCCGAACGCATCAAGTTTTCAGGGTATTTGCTGTTTATTATCCTGTTTACGCTCTTTATTTATACGCCTTTGGCCCATTGGACCTGGCATCCCAACGGCTTTTTGCGCAAATGGGGTGTGCTCGATTTTGCGGGCGGTACGGTGGTACACATGAGCGCGGGTTTTGCGGCCCTTGCAGGCGCGGTTTTTTTGGGTAAACGCCATAATTTTACCCAGGGGCACGCCGCCGCACCGGCCAATATTCCTTTTGTGGTGTTGGGAACCGGACTACTTTGGTTTGGCTGGTTTGGGTTTAATGCCGGTTCGGCTTTAGCCGCCAATGGAACTGCGACCCTCGCTTTTGCCACCACCAATTTCGCCTCGGCCGCTGCCATGATCAGTTGGGTGTTTTGGGATGCGCTCAATGGACGCAAAATATCCGCTTTGGGTGCTTGTATTGGCGCAGTCGTTGGTTTGGTTGCCATTACGCCCGCAGCGGGTTACGTGACCATCGGGCAAAGTTTGTTCATCGGTTTTGCTTCTGCGATCATCAGCAATGGGGTTGTTTACCTTTTTAACAATAAAACCGGTATTGACGATACCCTCGATGTGTTTCCCTGTCATGGCGTGGGCGGTATCGCTGGCATGTTGTTTACGGGCATTTTTGCCAACGGGGTAGGGCTTTTCTACGGACAAACCACTACTTTTTTGCTCCATTTACTGGCATTGGTGCTTGTAGGCGCGTTCACCTTTGGGGGCTCTTACCTGTTATTGATGCTGACCAATGCCATTGTTCCCTTGCGTGTTTCGCGATCGGAAGAAAAACAAGGGCTGGATATTTCACAACACGACGAACGTATGACCAGTTTGGAAGAGCGTATCGCCGAATTTTTAAAGACGCAAACGCAGGGCAACGGGCATGTTAAAACACCCGTAAACCCGCTTTAGGCGCAATTTTATCAAGTTTCATCTACTTTTTTCATTTGTTCAATGCGCATTTGCATTGACCTTAAGTTTTCGTGCCCATGCAACATATTGCAGATGAAAATTCCGGACAACACGGATTGTATGTGCCCCAATTTGAATCGGATGCCTGTGGTACCGGTTTTATTACGCAATTAACCGGCGAAAAAAGCCATGCCTTGGTAGCAGATGCCCTCACGCTTTTGGCCAATATGGAACACCGTGGGGCCACTGGATGTGAAGAAAATTCGGGCGATGGAGCGGGTATTTTGGTTCAATTGCCCCATGATTTTTTAAAAAGTGAAGTTAATAAACACGGGTTCGATCTCCCGGCGCCTGCATCCTATGGCGCCGGGATGGTCTTTTTCCCGCAAGCTGCCGATCTGCGTGCCAGTTGTCGTCAAATGCTCAATGATTATGCCGACGAAATCGGTTTTGAGGTGCTCGGCTATCGCCCTGTACCGGTTGATAATACGGCACTGGGTGCCACGGCCCGTTCTACTGAGCCGGTGATGGAGCAAATATTTGTGCTCCCCCGCACGGCCCTCGATCGGAAAGCACTGGAAAGGCGTTTGTATGTGTTGCGCAAATGTGCCCACCACTATATTCATCGCATTTTGCCCCAAACCATGGATGATTTTTACATCGCCTCCCTTTCCTGTACGACCATGGTGTATAAGGGGCAACTCACGGCTACGCAGGTGCGCGGGTATTTTCCCGATTTACAGGATCCACGCTTTTCGGCCGCAATTGCCGTAGTTCATAGCCGTTTTTCTACCAATACGACCCCTAAATGGCGCTTGGCCCAGCCTTTTCGCTACATCGCACACAATGGTGAAATCAATACGATTCAGGGAAATATTCGCTGGTGGGAGGCTCGGGAGCCGTTGTTGCAAAGTGCTGATTTTACCGCCGAAGAATTGGAAAAACTCATGCCTGTTTGTGGTAAAGGCTTGTCTGACAGCGGTATTTTTGATAATGTGCTGGAGTTTTTACACCTCGCAGGCCGTTCCATTCCCCATGCTTTGATGATGATGATTCCGGAAGCCTGGCAGCACGATGCCGCGATGGAGGAACATAAACGCGCTTTTTATGCCTACCATGCCATGCTCATGGAGCCTTGGGATGGTCCGGCTTCCATTTGTTTTACCGATGGCATTGTTGTAGGCGCGCTGCTGGATCGCAATGGTTTGCGTCCGGCTCGCTATTGTTTGCTCGATGATGGGCGACTGATTGTGGCTTCGGAAGCGGGCGCTTTACCCGTCGATCCTGCTAAAATTGTAAAAAATGGTCGATTACAACCCGGAAAAATGCTGATTGCCGACCTGGATCAACAAAGAATCATTGGAGATACCGAAGTGAAGTCTTTGATTTGTAAGCGCTTCCCGTATCAAAGTTGGTTGGATGCGCATACTTTGGCATTAGAGGATTTGCCCGATGCTACAGCGCCTAAATCATTGGATGCCGGTCGTTTACTGCGTTATCAACGCCTTTTTGGCTATACCCGCGAAGATTTGGAGCAAGTACTCGAACCAATGTGTACCCAAGGTGAGGAGCCGATTGGCAGTATGGGCGTTGATACACCTTTGGCGATTTTATCAAGCCGCCCTCAACATTTAGCCGCCTATTTTAAACAATTATTTGCGCAAGTCACCAATCCGCCGATCGATCCGATTCGGGAACGCTCGGTGATGGCTTTATTCAGTCCGCTGGGGGGCGCCATCAATCCGCTCGACCTGGATTCGGAACATCCACGTTGTATTCAATTGGAAGCACCGGTTTTAAGCGACCTGGATCTGGCTCGGTTGAAACAATTGAGTAGACCACCTTTTAAAACGGGCGTATTAGAACTGCTTTTTCGGGCAGATCGGCAAAAAGGTAGGTTGCGCGCTGCTTTGGATCAATTGTGTGCGGGCGCGGAAGACTTTGTGCGCAATGGCTGTAATTTGTTGGTTTTGTCCGATCGAAATGCTACGGCGGATTGGGCACCCATTCCAGCTTTGTTAGCCACAGGTGCCATTCACCAACACCTGATTCGGGTGGGTTTGCGTCATGCCGCCTCTTTGGTGCTCGAAACGGGCGCAGTGTTGGAAGTGCACCATATGGCCGTACTTTTTGGTTTTGGGGCAAATGCCGTAAATCCGTACCTCGCGCTTGCTTCCTGCCAACCGGCCACCGAAAAGGCCCAGCTGTTATTAATTAAGGCGTACAACAAGGGTTTGCTCAAAATTATGTCAAAAATGGGGGTTTCTACCTTGCAATCCTATATTGGCGCACAACTTTTTGAAGCATTGGGCATCGGACCAGAAGTGATGCAGCGCTGTTTTTCTGGTACGGTTTCGCGTTTGGGCGGGCTCGGATTTGACGATATTGCTGCGGAAGGAATCCAATGGCACGAAGCAGCCTTTGCCTTACCGGAAGATGCAGATGCCCTGCTGCCCCACGGCGGTGTTTATCAGTGGCAACGCGGCGGCGAAACACACCTGATGAATCCCAAAACCATCCATTTACTGCAACATGCGGTGCGCACAGGCAGTTTTGAAACTTATCAAAAATACGCAAAAGACATCGACCATCCTGGACAGGCACCCCTCACGTTGCGCAATTTGTTGACGTTCAGAAAAGGTCATCCTATTCCAATTGAATCCGTTGAACCCGTTGAATCCATTTTAAAACGCTTTTCCACTGGCGCCATGTCTTTCGGTTCTTTATCGAAAGAAGCCCACGAAACCCTGGCGATCGCGATGAACCGCATCGGGGCCAAAAGCAACAGTGGCGAAGGCGGCGAAGATGCAGCGCGTTATATCCCGCTGCCCAATGGCGACAGTACCCGCAGTGCCATCAAACAAGTTGCTTCCGGCCGCTTTGGCGTTACCAATTATTATTTGAATAACGCCGATGAAATCCAAATAAAAATGGCACAAGGCGCAAAGCCCGGTGAAGGTGGACAATTACCCGGCCATAAAGTGGATGCTGCGATTGCAAAAGTACGCCATGCTACGCCCGGTGTTGGCCTGATATCCCCGCCGCCTCACCACGATATTTACTCGATTGAAGATCTCGCGCAACTCATCTTTGACCTGAAAAATGCCAATACACGGGCACGCATTAGTGTCAAATTGGTTTCAAAAGCGGGTGTAGGCATTATCGCAGCAGGTGTTACCAAAGCACGCGCCGATGTAATTATGATTTCGGGCCACGATGGCGGTAC
>CAIVGO010000146.1 GCA_903905445.1 uncultured Bacteroidota bacterium | reverse complement strand
GGTGATGCGGGCGCAGATGTTTTCAAGCCCGGCACAGAAAAACTGGCCTTGGGCGAAGTAAGCGTGCGCACCTCTCCTTACCGCTATCCTTCGTATGTGGAGGATATTATGGGCCCAATGTGCTTCGATTATGGTTTTGGCCCCTTCCGTTGGGTGTGCTGTTCGGGTAAAAAAAGCGACCTCGACCAAACCGATAAAATTGCGGCGGAAGTATTGAAAGAAATCCTGAAAAAAGCGCCCAAAGCCATCAAAGGCCAATTGCGCGATAATATTTTATGGATTAAAAATGCTAAAAAGAACATCCCGCGGGTAGGCTCTGCTTCCCGTATTTTATATGCCGATGCGGAAGGCCGGATGCGCATTGCCAAAGCGTTTAATGATGCAATCGCGGCAGGAATCCTCAGCGGTCCGGTGGTGTTGGGCCGGGATCACCATGATGTGAGTGGCACCGATTCACCTTACCGGGAAACGGCCAATATTTATGACGGCTCGCGTTTTACAGCCGATATGGCCGTACAAAACGCAATCGGCGATGCATTTCGGGGCGCAACCTGGGTAAGTTTGCACAATGGCGGCGGTGTTGGCTGGGGGGAAGTTGTCAATGGCGGGTTCGGAATGGTGATTGATGGCTCTCCGGAAAGCGACCGGCGTTTGCACCTGATGCTTTTCTGGGATGTAAACAATGGCATCGCGCGGCGCGCCTGGGCCCGCAACCCACACGCCTTGGACACCATTCAACGTACGATGAAGGCATTTCCAGACTTACAGGTAACGCTTCCTTTTATTGCAGATGAAAATTTGGCCAAAAATGCTTTAAAAATATAAAATCAGGCACGATCACAGCGGTCAATGGGCGAACAATTGTCTAATAAAATATTCCCCTTATACTTAAACAGCACACCTGGCGCAAAATAGGCCTCAAAACTAAGGTATTGCAAGTCCTTAGATGGCGTAAATTGAAATTTATAAATCCGCCAATCCGGATGATCGATCAGCGGCGAACTGTCTAACAATTGTTCCTTGGCACCTTTGCGCGCGCCGCCCCACACACGCAGGCGCAAAGGCTGGTTGTAGCCAACGTATTGGGCACCGTGCGCCAGGTATAGGGTAAAGGTATAGCAGGAATCTTTTTTGAGCGGTGCTGACAACATTTGTCCCAAATCTTCGCGGGTACCGTCTTCACGGGTCACCAAGCCGATACAGGTTTTGCCGTGTTGTGGCGGAAATTTCAATCCCCAGGCGCCTGGAAAAATATCGGGTGTACAGTCGGCTGTGCTCGAAGACCAACCCCAGGGAAATGCATTTTGCCGGGGTGTATCTTCAAAGGAAGGGTTGGTGAGTTGAATTTTAGGCGCATTTTGGACCTCTAAAAGCAAGGCACTGAGCAAAAAGTAAATAGCAATCATCTGAATTCGTGCAAAAACGTAAACATTGCCTCCATAACCAGCCTTCGGAGCGCAACTTCCTAGAACAAACGCTTGTCTTTAAGCATCATAGAAAGTGGCTGTAAAATACATCCAAAAAACCATGCTTATACTACCTTTGCAGCTTGAAGGCGGATTTTGAGTTGTTGCAATAACGTCCACTAACACCAAATTAATATCTGGCCTTGCATAAATTCTTTAAAACCAGTCGATTCAAAAACTTTCCATGTCGCGTAGTAAACCTACTTATTTTTATGCGATCGTCAGTGTTGCGATGGTCCTGTTCATCCTTGGTTTTTTTGCCATCATGGCAACCCATGCCCGGCAATTAGCAACGATGTTCAAAGAGAAAGTGGATATTTGGCTGGAATTACAAGCCAACACCCCACAAGAAGAGATTGCCCGGATGGTGCAAGATATTCGCCGACAGCCTTTTGTAAAACAGGAGTCGGTTACGTTTATTACGCGGGAGCAGGCGCAATCGACGATGAAAAAAGACCTGGGGGACGAAAGTTTACTCGAAGATGTGCCGAATTTATTGCGGGACGTTATACGCTTTAATGTACGCGCCGAATTTTTGCAAAATGATAGTTTGCTGAACTGGCGTGAAACCTTACGCCGCGATACCTTCATTTCTGATCTCTATTTTGAGGCAGCGAATACCGGTAATGTGGGTAAAAATATCCAAAACCTGGGATGGATCATACTTGGGCTTGGAATTTTACTCATCTTTGCTGCTGTTACCTTGATTCACAATACCATCCGCTTAGCCTTGTTTTCCAACCGTTTTTTGATCAAAAATCAGGAATTGGTGGGCGCTTCCTGGGCATTTATCAGTCGACCCTATATCGTGCGGGGTATCATGAATGGTTTGTGGAGTGCATTGCTCGCCATCGCGGCCCTGATTGGCACCCAATGGGGCGCAAGCCGATTGATGCCCGATTTGCAGCAGCTCGAAGACCTCAACAGCATCCTGGCTATTTTTGTGTTGTTGATCTTGCTGGGTATTTTGATTTCAGGGTTGAGTACCTATTTTGTTGTCCAAAAATTTCTGCGCATGCGCGTAGACGATTTATAT
>CAIVGO010000145.1 GCA_903905445.1 uncultured Bacteroidota bacterium | reverse complement strand
AGTATTTCTGAGTTGGTCGACCAAAATGTTTTTGCGCCTGTTGCTCATTAAGCCCAACGACCAGCAAAGTATCTCGGAGGAAGAAATCAAACTGATGGTTAAAATGGCCAATCAGCAAGGTGTGCTGGAAACCAAAGAAAGCGAATACATTCAGAATATTTTGCGCTTTGCCGACCGCGATGCCTATACCATTATGACCCACCGCAATGAAGTGGAGTGGCTCGACATCCATGCACCGGCCGAAGAAAACGATAAAATTATTCGGGAAAGCGGCTATACCAAATTCCTTTTGTGCGAGGATACCCTCGAAAATATCATTGGGGTAGTGCGTTTGCGCGATTATATCGATCAGCGCAACAAGCCGGGGTTCAATTTGCGCAATGTGGTGAGCCAGCCCTTGTATGTGCCCGAAACGATGAATGCCCTCAAAATTCTGGAGCGTTTCCGAAAAGCGCGCAACTATTTTGCCGTGGTGGTCGATGAGTACGGATCAACCCAGGGCATTATTACCCTACACGACCTGACGGAGAATATATTTGGTACCCTGCCCGATATGGACGATGTGGAAGAACCATCGATCATCACACGCGAAGATGGCAGCCTGCTCGTAGATGGGGTGATTCCAATAGATGAATTGCGGGAAACGGTGCACTTGAAAGCCTTCGATGAGGCAGATACGGATTATTCAACCCTGGCCGGATTTATCCTGTATCATTTGAGCGAAATTCCAAAAGCGGGCGATTTCTTTACCATCGACCATTATCGCTTTGAAATTGTGGATATGGACAAAAGTAAAATCGACAAAGTCCTAATTCAGGAAATTGATCATGGACAAATGGCCGTTGTTGATTAATGCATCAACAACGGCCATTCCATACTATACGACCGTATTTACATCAAAAGCCTCCAGGAAATCGGCTACTTTGCGGATAAACGTTCCGCCCAGCATGCCATCAACCACCCGGTGATCGTATGACATGGAGAGGAACATCATTTGACGAATCGCAATCACATCGCCGTGTTCTGTTTCCAGTACTGCCGGTTTCTTCTTGATTGCGCCAGTTGCCATGATGGCCACCTGTGGTTGATTGATGATCGGGGTGCCCATTACATTGCCAAAGGTACCCACATTGGTGAGGGTAAATGTGCCGCCCTGTACTTCATCGGGCTTCAATTGATTTTTTCGCGCACGGTTGGCCAGGTCATTTACGGCTTTGGTGAGGCCCATCAAATTCAGGTAATCGGCATTTTTGATTACCGGAACAATCAGGTTACCACTCGGCAGTGCAGCAGCCATCCCGATGTTGATGTCTTTTTTCACGATAATACGGGTGCCATCCACCGAAACATTGATCATTGGAAGTTCCCGGATCGCGCGGGCAACCGCTTGTATAAATATAGGTGTGAACGTGATGTTTTCACCGTGTTTTTTCTTGAAATCGTCTTTGATCCGGTTGCGCCAGTTGACAATGTTGGTCACGTCGACCTCCACAAAAGAGGTAACGTGTGGGCTCACATGTTTGCTCATCACCATGTGGTCGGAAATGAGTTTGCGCATGCGGTCCATTTCCATAATTTCTACATTGCCGCTGATGCTTACAGCAGGCGCTACTGGAACCGCTGGCGTACTGGGCGCAGTGGGCGCTTGCACCACAGGCTGGTTCGCTGCAGGGCTTGTGCCACGGTTGGCCAGGTAAGTCAGTACATCCTTTTTGGTAACACGTCCTTCCTGACCCGAACCAGCAATATTGTCCAGTTCAGATTGGGTAATGCCTTCTTCTTTGGCAATGGTACGCACCAGGGGAGAGTAAAACCGCCCCTCCGTGCTGCTGATCGGTGCGCTGCTGCTTGCAGGAACGTAGGGTACATTGGTGATGGTTGCAGGGGCTGTGGTGGTAGCCAGTGCGGGGGAAGCAGCGGGTGGTGCATCGGAGGCTGCTGTTTCGATGATTGCAATCGTTTTATTGATCGCAACAACCTCATTTTCAGCGAATAAAATTTCAACCAGCGTGCCCGCTACCGGAGAAGGCACTTCACTGTCCACTTTATCCGTGGCAATATCCAGCACGGGTTCATCGAGTTCAATGCGGTCTCCCGGATTTTTGCGCCATTTGAGAATGGTGGCTTCCATGATACTTTCGCCCATTTTGGGCATCACGAGTTCTACGCGCGCCATAAAAATTGTGTATTTGTTTGAACGGCATGAAAAGATGCTGCTGCTTTTTTCAGCGTGTGCAAATATCCTGCCGTAATTGCGTGGAAATATTTGGTTAAAGCGCCGCAAAGGTAAGGAATAGCTTCAACTTTGCGGTACCGATTCAAGCACAAGTCTATTCATATTCATATTATGGCGGTCAAGCATATTATCTTTGATTTAGGGAATGTCCTCTTCGACCTGGATTTAGGGCAAACCGGGCGCATCTTGCATTCCCTTGCGGGCGAAAGTTATGCATCGGCCCATGCAAAACTATTGCGCGATCGTGTTTTTGAAATATATGAAGTAGGGGGCATGAACACCGAAGAGTTTTTGGATACCGTTCGGTTGTCCATTGACCCTCCTTTGCAGGCGGAACAGGTGGAACAAGCCTGGAACAGCATTTTTGTGGATTTTCCGCGTGCGCGACTCGATCTGTTGTTGCGTTTGCGTCAGCGTTATCAGGTGTTTTTGCTGAGCAATATCAATGATTTACATGCCAACTGGATCGACGATTATTTGCTCCGGGAATATGGGGTAACCGATTTTCAGCATACTTATTTTGATGGCGTGTATTATTCACACCTGATCCGTTTGCGCAAACCCAACCTTGAAATATACGAGTATGTACTGGCCGACGCGGAGTTGAAACCGGAAGAAACCGTTTTTTTCGATGACTTAGAGCCCAATGTGTTGGCGGCGCGTCAGGTAGGTATTCAGGCATTTGTACATCCCATCGGAATGGATATTGGGCTGCACTTAAAGGAGCTTGGGCTCGACTAGTATTTTGCTACAAACAATCCCAATCGTACAAAACCTTTGAGAAATCGCCGGATGTTAAATCGCTTTCGCGGATAAAAAAGTGGCCAACGCCCATATCGCCCCACATCAGGTCCATGCCTTCATCCGAATCGAGTTGAAACAAGAGTAGCATGGGATCTTCTTTCCTGCGCGGATCGTCTTGGGTAAAATAGGCATAACCGCCTACTTTATGTCCCTGGGTGCGTACTGCGCGGCCAAATTCGTCCATCACATCCCATTCTTTTTCGCCAAATTGCTGAAAAAAACTGGGGTCGAAATGTTGCCAAAACCGGTAATCGGAAGCGGGAACCACCTCTTCGGCCATTTCAAATTGCAGCGGGTGGGACGTTTCGGGGTGGTGGGGTAACAAATCGTAGTCGCGCAACATTTTATGGGTTGATTGCAGCGACTTTTCATTTTTTAGCACTTCCGGAAAATACAGCACCCGAAATTGGTCCTGATTGGCACCATCGTCGAAGTCCATGCCGTACAAATCATCGTCGTTGATGTAGAATTGAACCATTCCTTTTTGAGGAAATGGTGCGAGCGCGGGCATTTCTTCAAAATTAATTTGTGCAAGAAAAAACAGGTTTAAACCATCGGGCGTGGTTGGATATGGGGTGCCGATGGGCAAATAGGGCGCGCCTCCCACTTTGCTTTCCCAGGGTTTGGTATTGCGGGCGGGCTGGGCCTTTACACGGATAAAAGATTGAGCAGTTTGCAGCAATTGAGCGCGGAAAGGCTCCATTGCTGCCGGCAATTTGAACGTAGTATCCATGTTGTAAATCAGGCGAAGTGCGCGAGGTGAAAATTTTCCCTTTCCCGCATTTGCAAGGTTTCGGCTTCCGTTTTGTCGCCATAACCGGCCAAATGCAGCAATCCATGCACCATCACGCGGTTCAATTCTTGTAAAAACGGAACCTGTAGGGTTTTGGCATTGTCTTCTACACGGTCGATGCTGATAAACAGGTCGCCCTGTATATCTTCCGTATCGTCGTAAGGGAAGGTAATAATATCGGTGTAATAGTCGTGTTGGAGGTATTGGGTATTGATTTCACGCAGGAAATCGTCGGAGCAGAAAATATAATTGATTTCCCGAATGGTTTTGTCTTCCTGTTGTGCGACGCGTTGTAGCCATGCGCACACGGCATCAACTTGCGTTAGTTGAAATTGTACGTCTTCAGAAAAGAAGGTGATAGGCATTTCGGGGCCCTCATCTTCTAAAGGTAAATCAGGAAATTGCATTTTACAGTTTGAAGCGCATTTCTACGGTAGAACCACCGCGCATAAAGTTGCATTCGTCGCTCAGATGGCGCATCAGGAAAATACCGCGTCCGCCACATTTTTCGAGTAATTCTGGGCAGGTAGGATCGGGCACGTAATTTGGGTCAAAGCCAGGGCCTTCGTCAGAAACCCGGATAGAGAGGGCGTCTTTTTGGCGGCGGAGGGAAATGGAAACGTTTTTATTGCAATCGGCGTGGTTGCCGTGAAGAATGGCATTGGTAACGGCCTCTGTCAAACTAACCAAAATATTGCCGTGTACATCGGGCGAAAGTTGATAGCGTTGTGCTACTTCGTGTACAAACAATTCAACTTTGGCAACATTGGTGGGGTCCGAAGGGAGGGTAAGATTCGTGTGTAAGTCGCTCATT
>CAIVGO010000144.1 GCA_903905445.1 uncultured Bacteroidota bacterium | reverse complement strand
TGCATATTGCCCGGTCATGGCCACGGTGGCTCCTGTTAAAACCGGATTTTGTTCAAATGAGACAAACTGATTGGGGCCGTCCCAACGGTAAATAGCGCCTGAAATATCGTCGGCGTTCAAGGAAATATTTGAACCTACACATACTTCCGGATCTGCTGGTACTGCTGCGGCCTGACGCAAGGTGATTTGAACATCCCGGACGAGTGTATCGGTGGTATTCAAACAATGATCGGTGAGGAATAATTGCACTTTGTAAGTACCTGTTGCCGCATATTTATGGTAAAAACTTGCTGCTTCAGTGTTGGTGCCATCGCCCAAATCCCATTTAAAACTAAAACGCGGCATTTTTACTTCTGTCTGAAAAAATAAGGGGTCAGTCAAGCAACCGCCTTCCGGGATCAGGTTGTTGGCATCAATGCGGTTAAAGCTCGCTCCCCCACCATAAGCATAGGATTCCAAATAACCATATCCATAAGCCGAAGCAATTACCCCGCATCCCTGTGAAATAATGGTATGCGGCCCGACTTGTACCGCTATTGTAACAACTGAAAAGTTGGAATCCGCACCAACAGGCTGAACGATCGCATTCAAATTACTCAATAATTGTCCGTCGAAATAAATCGAACTGACATCCTCTGTTTTTGCAATCAGGTTGATATAATTTTCTACAATCGCCTCAAACGACGAGTTGTACAATGTAACCGTATCTCGAATTTGGGAGATACTGTTGAGTAATATCATGGAAGGATCCCCAACGGGGTACCCGCTACAAGCGCTGCCAATCAGGTATTGCGCCACGGATATCGGGTGATTTGCCGTAATCTTGGTGGGTTCCGATCGCTGATACTCCACATAGGCACCTTTATTTAGGCTGTATTTCACCGGCACGCCCGATCCTTGTACTGTTACGATGGTACTATCCTCGGCGGCCAATACCCTGAAAATATCATAGGGCATATGGGCAAAAGGGGCACTCACAAACTGTTTGCCCCAGGTAGGAACCGGGTACATTTGCTCCAATAAATTATCCCTGAAACTACAAGTAGCGGGCACGCCGGTCCACACAGAACCAGAAAGTGCATTAAATTTTTTATCGCCTTTTACATAGGTTCCTGTAAGATCACCGGCACCTTGTTTGGCCTGCACAAGGTAACTTTCGCCGGTTTGCAATTGTATCTGATAGGTGGTACCCGCAGGTTTGCCACTTTCCGTTTGATCGCTCAGGGTGATGGAAATATTGGTAGAATCCTCCATGCCCAACAATAGAAATTCGGATGGATACACCGCGCCTTGCTGGTTTCCGGTGTAGCTCATCATATAGTATTCCTGTCCCAGGGAGGAAATGGGCAGAACCAGGGTTGCTTCTGATCGACTTTTATAGTATTGGTGGATGTAAACCGAAACGGGGGCATTAGAAAGCACCTCCACCCCATTATCATCAATGGTTTCGGAATTCAAATTTTCCACATAAGAAGGGAGCGGCAGAATGGTCACCGAATTTGCATTGACCGAAAAAGATACCTCCCAGGCGTGCAATGGAATCCGCACAACCCCGCTGGTGTTATACTTGGAAGTAATCATCACCACCATCGAATTCTCGCCAACATCGTGGTGCTGCATAAAACCGAACCAAAAATGGTTTCCTTCGTTGCTTTGCGCGCATATGAAGTGGGCATAGCAACAAAAAAGGCAGGATAGTAAAAATATTTTCCCCGTTTTCATGCTGCAAATTCGCGCTTTTTCGCAGTATTTCCAGCATGCGGTATGCTAAATATCCATTACTTTTCTGCGCAATTCGAAGTTTTTACCCAAATATACTTTGCGGACCATTTCATCCGCCGCCAATTCTTCGGCAGTACCGGCTTTCAAAATAGCGCCTTCAAACATCAAATAAGCGCGGTCGGTGATACTCAGCGTTTCCTGTACATTGTGATCGGTAATTAAAATACCAATGTTGCGGGTTTTAAGTTTGGCCACGATGTATTGAATATCTTCCACAGCAATTGGATCAATACCGGCAAACGGTTCGTCGAGCAAGATAAATTTAGGATCACTCGCGAGCGCCCGCGCGATCTCTGTCCGCCGACGTTCACCGCCCGATAAGGTATCGCCATTGCTTTTGCGCACTTTATGCAGGTTAAATTCGTCGAGCAGCACTTCTAATTGTTCGTCTTGAGCCTGTTTGCTCAACTTGGTCATTTCCAAAACAGCCCGAATGTTGTCTTCCACCGAAAGTTTGCGAAAAACACTCGGCTCTTGCGGCAAATACCCGATACCGTTTTGGGCGCGTTTATACATCGGCAAATCGGTGATTTCGACCTCATTCAAAAAAACCTTGCCTTCCGTGGGCTTGATAAAGCCAACCACCATATAAAAAGACGTGGTTTTGCCGGCGCCATTTGGCCCCAGCAAACCCACGATTTCGCCTTGTTTAACGTCGAAAGACACCCCGCGTACAACGACCCGTTTGCCATATCGACGCACTAAATTTTCAGCTCTTAAAATCATCTTGAGGTTGGTCGGTTAAGACAACAAGCGTTTCACAATTTCAGAAATTGCGCGGCCTTCGGCTTTACCAGCCAGGGCTTTATTGGCCGCACCCATTACTTTGCCCATATCCTTGGCAGAAGTAGCGCCCGTTTCCAGTACAATTTGCTGGATAATTGCTTCTAATTCAGCACCTTCCAACATAGCGGGCAAATATTTTTTAATCACCTCAATTTCTTCCTGCTCAATGACGGCTAAGGCCTCCCGGTCGTTTTTCAAGTAAATCTCTAAGGATTCCTGTCTGCTTTTTACCAATTTTTGCAAAATCTGCACCTCCCGGGCTTCGTCCACTTCTTGTCCCGAACCATCTGTTTTAGCCAAGGTAATGGCACTTTTTATGGCGCGGATACCCCGCAAAGCGACCTCATCTTTGGCTTTCATAGCCGTTTTCAAATCCTCGTTAATTTTTGCTTCTAAGCTCATGCGCTCCTTGAATTGAATGAATGTATAAAAGTACGCTTATCGAATGAATAAACGTTTTGCTTTGATCAAACGCGCCACTGGGGTAGGAACAAATTGCTCCCAGCCACCAATACCCTGCTGAATCATATCCAACACGGCTTTGTGATAAATCGAAAGAATATCCGGATTGAAGGCTTCAATATCAACAATGTTCCGATTTTCGAGCAGATGTTCGTACAAAAATCGAATTTCAGCCGGTATTTCAATGTTTCGACTGGTAATTAAATTGCCGGTCGCTTCATCGCGTGCGGGATAAATATAAAAACGCACATTTTGCAGGAAAAGTTCGCCAAACGCCCCCAGGATGTGGCCGGTATTCGATTGCCAGGTTTCTTTTATGATACTTTCCAGTTTGCGAACGCCCAAAGCCAACCCAATACGCTTCACTTTATAATCGGAAAAATAACTGATCAATTTTTTATGCTGCACACAATTCGATACAATCACCGTTTGATGCAAGCCACACAACAATTGGGCACGATCCATAAAATCACGCTCATCCAACGCCCCATCAGACATCAGGTTATCCAAGGTAATTTCTGTTAAAAAATGGGTATTTTCAGGATCTTCATCTGATTCGGACCGAAACTGCTCAAAAGAATGGCGAATCATATCTTCTTGCACCAAAGTAGGCGGCCGGTAACTCCCCCGTGCGATGAGAATGGATTTTTTGTATAAAAATTCGCCCGCATGCATACTGTTGCCATCCGGACCAAAAATGGCCACATTACTCAGTTCGTTTTTAACCATCCACAAACAAATCAAACGGTTATCCACCCACTGAAAATCGGGGCCAATGATTCGAACCATATCAATCATGACCCGGCCACGCAGGTTGTCCATCAGCGATTTTATCAAAGTTTCAGGATCGAGGTGGTGGCGGTAACAACCATAAATCATGTTTACCCCCAAAATACCAACTGCTTGCTGCTGCAACCGATTATCCTGATCGAGCATCCGCACATGCAGGATTAAATCGTTCGGGGCCGAATCTGGTTTTAATTGAAAACGCAGCCCCAACCAGCCATCCCCTTTGATGGTTTTGGTGTAATTAATCGCAGCAACTGTATCGGCAAAGGCAAAAAACGTACGATCGGGCTGGCGTGTACGCAAACGGGTTTCCATCAGCCCATATTCATGATCGAGCATCTTGTACAGGCGCGATTCGCACACATATCGGCCTTTTCCCAACAATTCAGGGCCATAAATATCGTCTGAAACGATTTTATCATACGCACTCATCGATTTGGCGATCGTACCCGCCGCCGCACCTACTTGAAAAAAATGACGTGCTACCTCTTGTCCAGCACCTATTTCAGCAAATGCGCCATAAATCGGTTCGTCTAAATTAATTTCCAGCGCTTTCTGTTCGGTTTCAAGTACAGGACGAGACATAAAACAATTCGTAATAAGGTGAATAATTGTGTTTATTTTCAAACAACCAAGCACAAACCAATCGATGCATCCAAAGCAGCCTTCCAATGTAAAAAAGCGGCGCTTGGGTAGTTTGAGTTTAACTGTTTGATTCCGCCACAAAGTTAGCAGGAAACTGCGTTTTCTCTACCTTTGGCATCTGATTCACCAAACCGTGTAAAAAATGCGCAAAACGCTTGTTTTATTATTTTCGATCAGTTTTTTTACTGCTTTTGCTCAAAATGCGCCTGTTAAGCCAAAGCTAATTGTGGGCATCGTAGTCGATCAAATGCGTTATGATTATTTGTACCGCTATCAATCTAAATTAGGGCCTGGCGGCTTCAACCGCCTCTTGCGGGAAGGTTTTTCCTGCGAAAATACCCACTACAATTATGTGCCTACCTACACGGCGCCTGGCCATGCAGCCATATATGCGGGTGCCGTACCCGCAGTTTCCGGCATTATAGCCAACGATTGGTACGATCCGGAATGGGGAAAACATCGGTATGTCACCACCGATACCACTGTGCTATCGGTACCGCGCAGTGTAAAAAAATCGGTGGGCCAACATTCGCCCCGCGTTTTGTTGTCTACCACCATTACGGACGAGCTGCGGCTTTCCAACAATTTCCAATCGAAAGTCATCGGCGTTTGCCTGAAGGATCGGGCGAGTATTTTGCCGGCAGGCCATATTCCCAATGGCGCTTATTGGTTTGATGATGCCTCGGGTACCTTTATTACGTCTTCTTACTATCAGCCCAAGGACACTTCTTTGCCAAAATGGGTACAAGATTTTAATGACCGTCGTTTGCCCGAATCGTATATGAAGCAAAGCTGGACCAAACTGCTCACAACGCCCTATACCGAAAGTTTTGAAAATTGGGACCGTTATGATGATGCGACGTACTCCAAAAGCATAAAAAGCGGTTTCCCACATGATTTCTCTACGATTAAAAAATCGGAAGGATATGGTGTTTTGCGTTTTACCCCCTTTGGAAATACCCTCACCCTCGAATTTGCACAAGCGGCCATTGATAACAATGAAATGGGCATGGACGAGGTGCCCGATTTTCTGTGCCTGAGTTTTTCCAGTTCCGACTATTGTGCGCACCAGTTTGGCGTGCACGGAGAGGAAACGGAAGATTTGTTTTTGCGCTTAGACCAGGACATTTCCCACTTTTTGGAGTATTTGGACAAAAAATTTGGCAAAAACAATGTGTTGGTATTCCTTACAGCCGACCATGGCGGTGCGGAGACGCCGGCCCACTTGCGCGACCTTCAAATTCCGGCAGGCGTTTTTGATGAAAGCAAGTTGGAGGAAAAACTGGAGCAAGCCATCGGATTTGCGCTGGGCGTCAATGGTGACTATATCATTGAAGTTGCAAACCAGCAAATTTACCTCAACTGGAATGCCGTGGCCGACCTTGATCAAGATCCGAATGAAATTGCGCAGGTTATTATCGATTTTATGCGGCACCAAGCGGGTGTTTACGACGCATATACCCGTGAAGCAGTGATGATGCTGCCTACCGATTACCCATTTGCAAGTGAAATTCGGCTGGGAATTCATCCGCGCCGTTCGGGTGATCTCATTTACCAATTAGACCCTGCGTGGCATGCCGATGATCAACTATTCAAATCGGGCGGCACTACCCACGGATCATCGTATGCCTATGATACACATGTACCGTTGTTGTGGTATGGCTGGAAAGTAAAACCTGGAGAAAACTTCGATCGGGTAAACATCACGGATATCGCACCTACCCTGGCGGCCATTCTGCGTATTATGGAGCCAAATGGCTCGACCGGAAAAGTGATTACCGATATTTTGAAGAAATAAAAGCTTATTAAAGTGGGCTAAACCCAAAGAAGGGATTTAGCCCACTTTAAATTTGCCAACCGCTACCGTTTTTTCCGCCTTATTTTCGATCACAAAATAATACAATCCAGGCGGCAGGTTGAGCATTGCCTTCAAGGCATACCGCTGATTTTTACCTGTTTTTTCAAGCAACAAGGGTTCCTCAAAGATCGGGCGGTCTTGTTTATAATGCTCTGGCTGATTGGAATATACCGACAAGTTGAGGGATTCCTGTGCACCGCAAACGGTTCCTTCAAATGGAATTTGAACCACACAATTGCGCACAGCATAAAAAGTGTCGGGTGCGGGTGAAACCGTTTGGACAACACCTGCGCTGCAATTCATACTACCAGCCAACTGCTCCAGGTAAATATTGGGCTCATAAGCCATCGGAAGGGGTTCTTCGGTTGGGCAGGGTGTAATTTCTACCACTTTAGGCTTGGCCTGTACTGTTGGTGGTGTGGAATTGGTTGTATTGCTGGATGGTGTCAAACGTGGCGTGGCGGCTGCGGCAAAATTTGCACGTTCTACCGGTGCTTGTTCCATTTCAATAACCGCCATGGTGGGCAGGTCCTGTTGCGGCCAAAAACGATAGAACAATCCGCTCAGGGTGAAAATACAAAGACCAATTAACCAAAGATGATGTCCTTTGGAATCTTCGCGGGGTGCAGACCGCCGGGTGGCGCGCACGCGACGCAATTCCTTACGCAAGGTGGCGTCACTCATCAGGGTGGCGCGTTGCTCAGGATTAGAACCAGGCTTGTGAAGGGTAGTTGGACGCTGCATAATTTTTTGCGGCATTAAGTTTGCATTCCGAGACGATGTAAGATAAAAGGGCTGGATCACCCAAAAAGCATGTTTAAATCTTCAAAATATAATTTTTCAAATTCAAACATGCTCTAAAGGTAAGCCTTTTTTACATCAATTTCATTTCCCGTACGCAAAGAAAGTCCCCCCAATTACCTAAAGGGTTGCTTTTCAAGCCATATTATTTTCCGCCATAACGAAATTTTAACAAATTTAACAGGTATTCGCCGTAACCACTTTTAATAAATTTGTTACCGAGCGCCTCCAATCCTGCATCGTCGATAAATCCCATTTCCCAGGCAATCTCTTCAATACAGCCAATTTTGAGGCCTTGGCGCTCTTCAATTGCTTGTACAAAATGACCTGCCTGCATCAAAGATTCATGGGTGCCTGTATCCAACCAGGCATAGCCGCGGCCCATGGCGCGCACTTGCAGCTTGCCTTGTTCGAGGTAATAGCGGTTAACATCGGTAATTTCATATTCGCCCCTGGCCGATGGTTTCAGGTTTTTTGCTACCTCCACCACGCTATTATCATAAAAATACAAGCCTGGTACCGCAAAGTTGCTTTTGGGATGGATTGGCTTTTCCTCAATACTCAAAGCGCGGTTTTCTTTATCAAACTCCACCACCCCATAACGTTCTGGATCGGCTACTTGGTAAGCGAAAATAATCCCCCCTTCTGGCGTGTTGCAAGAGCGCACCTTTTCACCCAATCCGGCACCGTAAAAGATATTATCACCCAGAATCAAGGATGCACTGTCCTTACCGATAAAAGGTGCACCGAGTACAAAGGCTTGGGCCAGACCATTGGGTTCTGGTTGTGCAACATAAGAGAAATTCATCCCAAGCGCTTTCCCATCGCCGAACAGCTGTTCAAACTTGGGCAGGTCGTACGGCGTAGAAATAATCAGAATGTCGCGAATGCCCGCCAGCATCAAGGTTGAAAGCGGGTAGTAGATCATAGGCTTGTCGTAAACAGGCATAAGCTGTTTACTGACGGCCAGCGTGAGCGGATAAAGCCGGGTACCTAAACCGCCAGCCAAAATGATTCCTTTCATGAAGTTGTGTTTTTTCTTTTCTATGCAAAAAAAATGCCCTCGTTTCGAACGAAGGCATTTTTTGGTAAAATATTCTGAACTAACACTTAAATTGTCGCTTTCACTTCATTGATCACATAAGATTCGACCACGTCGCCGTCTTTAATGTCGTTAAAGTTCTTGATGGTCAAACCGCATTCCAAACCTGCTTTCACCTCTTTCGCGTCTTCTTTGAAACGTTTCAGCGAAGCGAGTTCTGCATGTTGGTTCGGATTGGTTGGATACACCACAATACCATCGCGGATGATCCGCACATAATGGTTGCGGCTGATTTTGCCCTCCTGTACGATACAACCTGCCACGGTACCCACCTTCGAAATCTTGTACACCTCGCGGATTTCCACTTGGCCCATGATTTCTTCTTCTTTGGTAGGCTCCAACATACCGAGTATGGCCGCTTTGACCTCTTCGATGGCTTCGTAAATGATGGAGTATAATTTGATCTCCACACCTTCTTTTTCGGCCAATTTGCGGGCAGTAATAGATGGTCGCACCTGGAAACCGATGATGATTGCATCCGAAGCGGAAGCCAGCATCACGTCGCTGTCGGCAATTTGACCAACGGCTTTGTGGATTACAGAAACGGCAACTTTTTCGATCGACAGTTTGATCAAGGAATCGCTCAAGGCCTCTACCGAACCATCCACGTCACCTTTAACGATGAGTTTCAGTTCTTTAAAGTTACCAAGTGCCAAACGACGACCAATCTCTTCCAAGCTGATCCGTTTGTTTGCGCGGTTCGATTGTTCGCGAATGATCTGTGCGCGTTTGTTGGCAATTTCTTTTGCCTCGCTATCACTCGAAGTTACTTTGATCTTTTCACCCGCTTGTGGTGCGCCGGGCAAGCCCAACACCAATACAGGTGCTGCGGGGCCTGCTTCTTTTACTTCCTTACCGCGTTCGTTGTACATGGCCTTCACCTTACCGGCAAATTCACCCGCAATAATCGGGTCACCTTTGTGCAACGAGCCATTATCGATCAAGATTTTGGTCACATAACCCCGGCCTTTGTCGAGTGATGCCTCCAAAACAGTACCGGAAGCCCGGCGTTTCGGATTGGCCTTCAATTCGAGCAATTCGGCTTCGAGCAGGATTTTTTCCAGTAATTTATCGATATTCAGACCTTTTTTGGCCGAAATATCTTGGCTTTGGTATTTACCGCCCCATTCTTCCACGAGCAGGTTCATTTGAGCCAGTTCGTTTTTGATCCGTTCTGGATCGGCACCTGCCTTATCAATTTTATTAATGGCAAATACGAGTGGTACACCGGCCGCTTGCGCGTGGCTAATTGCTTCTCGCGTTTGTGGCATAATGCTATCGTCGGCCGCAATCATGATGACGGCAATGTCCGTAACTTTCGCACCCCGTGCACGCATGGCCGTAAAGGCTTCGTGACCTGGAGTATCCAGGAAGGTAATCTTTTTATTCACGTCATTTTTATCGATGGCCACCTCATAAGCACCAATGTGCTGAGTGATACCACCGGCTTCACCACTGGCTACGTCGGCGCTGCGAATAAAGTCGAGCAACGAAGTTTTACCGTGATCGACGTGTCCCATTACCGTTACAATCGGTTGGCGTGGGCGCAGGTCGGCTGGATCGTCAATTTCTTCTTCTTCAACCTCTACTTGTTCTTCGGCACTGATAAACTGCACGGTATAGCCATTTTCGTTGGCAACCAGTTCGATGATTTCTGCATCGAGGCGTTGGTTGATGGAAACGAAAATGCCGAGGGTCATACAAGACTTGATAATATCGGCGGGTTTTACGCTCAGCAGGGAAGCCAAGTCGGAAACCGAGATAAACTCTGTTACTTGTAGTGTTTTGTCGCTTTCGCTCCGGGCTTGTTCGGCGAGTTCTGCCCGTTCGCGCATGACATCGCGTTTATCGCGGCGCATTTTCTGGCGTTTGCGGCTGGCACCTGCGCCGAGCCGTGCCATTGTTTGCTTAATTTGGTCCTCAATTTCTTTTTGAGAAACCTCTTTTGGAGCATCTACCCGGCCTTTGCCTTTTTTATCACCTTGGTTGCCGGTCATGGTAGCCTGCAGCGTTGCGGCAGTTACCGGTTGTTGTGGCACTTTTTTACGCTTGCGCTTGCGGCGTGCATCGTCGCTGTTTGCATTGGTTGCACCGCCAGCAGCAGGGGTTCCTGTTCCGCCACCAGCAGGGGTGACTGGGCGATTTTGGCCGCCAGGACCTGCATTTTGTGGGTTATTACGGTTTCCACCTTGCTGGTTGCGGTTTCCGCCTTGTCCACCCTGATTACGGTTCCCGCCGCCTTGTTGATTGCGGTTGCCGCCTTGTCCGCCCTGGTTGGGGCGTTCGGCCGGTGGTTCGGGTTTGCGTGGAGGGTTCAGGTTAATGCGGCCCAAAATTTTCAGGCCACGCAGCGGAGTTGCATCCGCGCGGTACAATTCATCGCCTTTGGCTTCTTCTACGGCAGGTTGCTCTGATGTAACGGCAGGCGGCGGTGGCGGTGGTGGTTGTATCGGTTCCTTTTGAGCAGGTGGAGAAACGCGTTCCTGTTGCTTTGGTTTGTTGTGAACCGGTGGTACGGGATCGGCTTTTTTCACTGCAGGTGGAGGCGGAGGCTGGGGTGTTTCCTTTTTGAGAAAATCCTGCCTTGGCTCCTTGCGGGGTGGAGGTTCCGATTTTACGGGTGTTGGTTCCGGCTTTTGTTCCGGAGCAACTTTCGGTGTTGTATCAGCAGTAGGCGGTGCCGGGTCTGGTGGTGGCGCTGGTTTTACAGTTTCGACCACCGGCGTTGCGGGTGCTACAGGTGCTACTATTTTAGGTTCCGGCTCTGCGACAGATGGAGAAGGAACGGGCTTTTCTTCTTGCTTAGGTGCTGTTTTGTGCGCATCTAAGTCAATTTTACCAACGATTTTCAAACCGCCCTGGCGTTCGCGCTGTATTGGTTCCTGCGCATCTTTTTTAGGGATCGCAGGTTGTACAGGCGTTTCCTGCTCCACTTTAGGCAGCGCAGGCTTGGGCCCTTCTTCCCTTGGAGGGAGGAAGGATGGTCGCGCTGGTTGCGGCGCAGTTGTAGTCGTATTGGATACAGGAGCTGCTACAGCAGGGGCTGGCTCTTTTTTGAGCACGGGCCGCGCGAGTTTGTCTGCCTCCTGTTTGATAACAAGGTCTTTCTGGAACTCTTTTTGAAGTACCGCCAACATTTCGTCGGTGATATCAGTCGTCGGTTTCTCATCCACTTGGAAGCCCTTTCCATGCAGTGTCTCGACGATGGTGTGTAAGCCAACGTTGAATTCCTTTGCTACCTTAATTAGTTTTATTGCCATGCAGCGTTTTTCCTGCTTTGTTGAAATTAATTTTGTTGGTTTTGTGTGCAATTTAGCGTTTTCCGCTTATAATTCCGTTTAGAAGGCTCAAAAATTTTAGTATGTGTGAAAAGTGGTGCAAAAGTACGAAAAAAGCTTGGAGGATTTAGGTTTGAAGTGAAAGTGCTGCAAGTCTTTTTATATGCAGCCCAATATTTCTCCTAAAACACGTTAAGCCTTCGGTTCGTTCCCGCCGCCTTCTTCAAATTCTGCTGCCAGAATAGAGAGGACAAAACGTACGGTTTCTTCTTCAAGATCGGTACGGCGAATCAATTCTTCTGCACTGAGTTCCAATACCTGGCGGGCAGTATCGCATCCAATATTTTTGAATGCTTCGATTACCCATGGTTCGATTTCGTCGCCGAATTCTTCCAGATCCACATCGTCAATTTCGTATTCTTGTGCCTGGTTGCGGTAAACATCAATTTCGTAGCCGGTCAGTTTGGATGCCAACTTAATGTTTGAACCGGCCTTACCGATGGCCAAGCTCACCTGATCTGCATCTAAAAACACCGAAACACGCTTGCGTTCATGATCAATCTCAATATTGCTGATTTTCGCTGGCGTCAAACTACGGGTGATATACAGCGGCAAATTGGTCGTGTAATTGATGATGTCAATATTCTCGTTGCGCAATTCGCGCACGATTCCGTGGATACGGCTACCTTTCATACCAACACATGCACCAACTGGATCGACGCGATCATCGTGGCTTTCAACGGCCACTTTCGCGCGCTCGCCCGGGAGCCGTACAATATGTTTTACTTCGATCACGCCGTCTTCAATTTCTGGCACTTCTGCCCGCAACAATTTTTCGAGGAAAATTGAATCTGTACGGCTTAACATTACAAACGGTGCATTGTTGCGCATTTCCACTTTCCGAATCACGCCTTTTACTACGTCGCCCTTGCGGTAGTAGTCGCCTTTAATCATTTCTGTACGCGGCAACACTAATTCATTTCCTGTCGCGTCATCCAACACCAACACTTCTTTTTTCATAATCTGGCTTATCTCGCCGATCACAACCTCCCCTACCCGCTCTGTGTACTTGCGGAAAACCTCATCTTTCTCCAGTTCCATAATACGTGAAACCAACGTTTGCCGTGCTGCCATGATTGCACGGCGTCCAAAATCTTCAATAGACAACTGCTCATAACATTCATCGCCTGTGGCGATACTTTCATCTACGCTGTGCGCTTCTGACAAACTGATCTGGCTGCGCTCGTCGGTTACCTCACCATCTGTTACTACTTCCCGTACACGCCAGATCTCCAAGTCTCCTTTGTTGGTATTGACAATTACGTCAAAATTTTCATCGGAGCCGTATTTTTTCTTAATCAATGTTCTAAAAACGTCTTCCAAAACGCGCACCATCGTGGGGCGGTCTATATTCTTTCCCGATTTAAAGTCAGCAAAGACATCTACTAAATTAACCATAGGAAAATGGTAGGATTGAATGTGATGTGATGTTTGGTTTATTAAATGTTTGAGCGAAAAGATGCTTTTGCCTTTTTACTCAAAACACAACTTTTATTACGGCCTTTTCGATCTGATCAAATGGAATGGGCATTTCGACCTGTACTTCCACTTTTTTCTTCTCAATTTTTTCAATGACCGTGTCTTCTAAAATGACCTGCTGTTCATCGGCTGATTTAAGCACGCCCTTCTTTTTCGTTTTATCGGTAAGGGTTATTTCCAGGGTACGCCCCAGGTTCTTTTGATATTGTCGCAAAAACTTCAGCGGGCGTTCGATGCCGGGGCTGCTCACCTCCAGCACGTATTTTTCGCCCAGCCAGTTATTGGCATCAATGTGCTGTTCAAGGTATCGACTCAGTTTGCGACATTTTTCGAATGTCATACCCGAATCGCAATCTACAAAAACATACAGCTTTTGTGCTGGCCGCAGTTCAATATCCACCGTAAAACAATCGGTAAATATTTCGTCCGTGCTGTATTTTTCTGATAAAAGTTGGTCAATGCGTTCCGTCAGTTCCATATTTTTAACTTCAAAAAACTCCGACGAACACTTGAATATCAAGCACCTATAAAGAAAAGAGGGAACTTTTGGTTCCCTCTTTTATTCGCCAGTTAATCTAATCGCCTGCAAAGGTAATCAATTTCTTCAATTTTTCAAATATTTTATTGGTGCTCCTCCAACTTGCGCTCTTTTTCCTCCAAATCACGCAATATTAGGCGCAATGCCCCTGCAGAAAGGACGATTTCCAGCAAACTTAAGAGCAAGGAAATGATCATCAACAGGAGGCTGATTCCAAATAATACTTTTGCTCCCATGTTCCAGTTTTCAAAGATCAAAAACATGGTTACCACACACAACAACATACTACTGATCCCAAATACCTGCATCCATCGAATCAATTGCAACCTGCGTTTCAAACTGGCGATCTGCGTCATGAGCAAATCATGACGATGTTTTTCATAATCAGATACCAGGTTGCGAATCAGATTTGCGATTGCCAGGAACTTATTGGTAAATGCCAACAATAACAGCGAAATCGCGGGAAAAAGCAAGGCGGGCGTTTGAATGGTCAATTCCATAAATGCTTTTTCCTATGTGTTAGCGCTTGCACTATCCTCCTCTTCTTCTTCTACCGCCGGGACGGGAGGCAGTCCGCCCGCATTACCCAAAATTCCAAGGGCGGTCATCGCCCGTTCGCTGGCGAGTTGTTCGGCGCTCTTCTTGTTAAAATCGTCGGCAGTCCCCAGTTTTTTATTATCCACGTACACCGCAACCTTAAATTTATCGCGCTTTTCACTTTTATACTTGGCCATCACTTTGTACTCGATTTGACGGCCATTTTTTTGGCACCATTCCAAGAGTTGGCTCTTGTAATTATCGTCAAAACTTTCCAATTCGTGGATATCCAGGTACCTGCGCAATACCCTTCGAATCACGTATTGTTTGGTTTTTTCGTACCCTACTTCAATATAGATGGCACCAACCAAGGCCTCCAGGGCGTTTCCCAGCATTGATTTGGAAAGACGGGTCTGGTTATAATTTGCCAAAAAGAGGTCGAGCCCCATTTTGTCCGCAATTTCGTCCAATGAATTCCGCTTTACAATTTTAGATCGCATTTTGGTTAAAAAGCCTTCATCACTGTTTGGGTATTTTTTAAACAGGTATTCGGCAACAATGGTGCTGAGTACGGCGTCACCCAGAAACTCGAGGCGTTCATTGTTTGAAATCGCGTATTCACCCGTTGAAAACGTGCTTTTATGAAAAAAAGCCAGCTTGAACAGGGTCATATGAACCGGCGTAAAGCCGATCAGTCCCTTCAGCCGACGAGCCAGTTCCTTATCTGGATGAATGTAAAAATTGTAAAGTCTTCGAAGAAATCGCACAGCATCTATGTTTTAAACCTGCCTTATACCTGCCTTAAGATTACCGAAGCATTATGTCCGCCAAATCCAAAAGTATTGCTTATTACAGCCCGCAATTTACGCGACTGCGCCTTGTTGAAAGTCAGATTGAGTGTTGGATCAATTTCGGGATCATCGGTAAAGTGGTTGATGGTAGGCGGTACAAATTCGTGTTGCATCGCCAAAATGCTGGCGATGGCTTCAATTGCACCGGCTGCCCCCAAAAGATGTCCCGTCATACTTTTCGTAGAAGAGATATTCAGTTTGCTTGCGTGGTCGCCGAACACGGTTTTTATGGCCTTCAATTCTGCAACATCGCCCAATGGGGTTGAGGTTCCATGCACATTCACATAATCAATGTCTTCTGGCGTCATGCCTGCTTCTTCCAGGGCAAAACGCATTACATTGGTTACGCCCAAACCTTCCGGGTGGGGTGCTGTGATGTGGTAAGCATCGGCGGTTGCGCCAGTGCCCATCACTTCCGCAAAGATGTGTGCGCCGCGTTTTTTTGCGTGTTCATATTCCTCCAAAATCAGCGAACCGGCCCCTTCGCCCAGTACAAACCCATCGCGATCCAGGTCAAACGGGCGAGAAGCGGTTTCAAATCCTTCATTGCGTTCGCTTAACGCTTTCATCGAATTAAACCCACCAACGGCCGTTTTGGTGATGGTGGCTTCCGATCCTCCGGTCACAATGATATCGGCTTTGCCCAAACGAATATAGTCAAAGGCGTTCATGATAGCGTGTGAAGAGGAGGCACAAGCAGATACAGTACAATAATTGACGCCCATAAAGCCATATTGCATGGAAATTTGGCCAGCGGCAATATCGGAAATCATTTTGGGTATTAAAAAAGGGTTGTGCTTTGGAATACCGTTTCCGAGCACATGTTCCTCAATTTCTTTTTCCAGGGTAGCCAGGCCACCAATACCAGACGCCCAAATGACCCCCACCCGATGTTTATTGATCGCGTCGAGGTCGAGGCCCGAATTTTGGATACTTTCGGCCGCAGCCACCATGGCAAATTGGGTAAAGCGGTCCATTCGGCGGGCTTCTCGGCGATCTAAATGTGCTTCCGGGTTAAATCCTTTTACCTCACAAGCAAATTTGGTCTTAAAAAGCGACGCATCGAATAAGGTAATGAGATTGGCGCCACTTGTGCCATTTTGGAGGCCTGCGAGGTATTCGGAGACCGTATTACCGATTGGCGTGATTGCACCTATGCCAGTTACGACAACTCGTTTCATGCAAAAAGTTAGGTTGTTTGATTGAACAGAGGGCTTTTCGGGTTCTAATGGGCAAATGTACAAGGTTCACACAAAATGATGTTAGCTCTTGTACCGCAAATTAGAGACAGATGAAACAACGAAAGGTTCAAGACGTTGCACGCCTTGAACCTTTCAGCAAACAAAAACCGGGTATCAGGTGGGCCGGAGGCTTTTTATCAGGCATTCACCTGACCTTCGAGGTAGGCAACAGCCTGTCCAACAGTTTGGATTTTTTCTGCCTGCTCATCTGGAATAGCGACATCGAATTCTTTCTCGAACTCCATGATCAACTCTACCGTATCGAGCGAGTCAGCACCCAGGTCCTGAATGAAATTTGCTTCTGCTACAACTTCCTTTTCGTCAACACCCAGTTTGTCAACAATAATTTTTTTTACGCGTGCGGCTACGTCTGCCATGTTTTTCTGAACTTTTAGTGAAAAAAAGTCAATTTTTCGAGCGGCAAAGAAACGGTGATTGCCGACCAAAAAAAAGTTTTTCCCAATGAAATTTTTATTTACATCCCAAAAAGGCAAAATAGCCCCTGACGCAAAAGGATTTAAAGATATTTGTTTTTTTAAAAAAAAGGCACAAATCAGTACCTACCAAGCGGTTTCGAAGGGAAGCGCTGCTTGCCTTCTGCTCGACTGGATTGGTGTTTTGCGGTTGTTGCCCAAAATATGTTTTGCCAAATCCGAGACAGTTGATATTAATTATTCTTAAAGCCACGGACTGCCATGCAAATACTGTTTTAGTTTTAACTACTTTTGTTGCGAATTCTTATTGTACATAATACACTATTAAAAAAATTGGGATGACAAAAATGGAAGCTGTTTCTTTGGCGGACAAAAATACGAGTTCAATGCGCAAAGACGGATCACAAAACACCAAGATCGTGGCCACCGTTGGCCCGGCTTGTAGCAGTTACGAAAAACTGTTAGAACTTGTTAAGGCGGGAGTAGATGTTTTTCGACTCAATTTCAGCCACGGCTCGCACGCCGACCACCTCAAGGTAATCGAACATGTGCAAGCCATTAACAACCAATACCAAACGCATATCAGTATTCTGGCCGATTTGCAAGGCCCCAAACTGCGGGTTGGTAAAATTAAAGACAATGCCCTGAAACTGGAAGCGGGTGATGTCATCACCATCGTAAACTACGAATGCGAAGGCACCATGGAGCATATTTATATGTCTTACACGGAGTTTGCAGAAGACTGTGAAGTAGGCGAACGCATTATGATGGACGATGGCAAGTTGGTATTTGAGGTATTCGAGACCAACAAAAAGGACACCGTGAAACTCAAAACGCTGTTTGGCGGTGTTTTAAGTAGTAATAAAGGTGTAAATCTGCCTGATACCAACATTAAGCAGCCTTCCCTGACAGAAAAAGACCTGGAGGATTTGGAATTTATCCTGACCCAGCCTGTGAACTGGATCGCCTTGTCCTTTGTACGTCGTGCAGAAGATATTGAAGATTTGCGCGTGCGTGTTGAAGCCAAAGGACACCCTGCCAAGTTGCTTTCAAAAATTGAAAAGCCGGAAGCAATTCGCAATATTCGTGAAATTGTGAAGGCCAGCAACGGTATTATGGTGGCGCGCGGCGACTTAGGGGTAGAAATGCCGATCGAACGCCTGCCGATGACACAAAAAGAAATTATTCAAATTTGTATGCAATACGCCCGCCCGGTGATTGTTGCCACACAAATGATGGATAGTATGATCAAAAACCCATCGCCCACCCGCGCCGAAGTAACCGACGTTGCCAATGCGGTATTGGATGGCGCTGATGCGGTGATGCTGAGTGGTGAAACCTCTGTGGGAGATCATCCAGCACTGGTTATTGACTACATGACCAAAATTATTGCGGAAGCAGAAAAATGCTATTGGCCACAAATTGAAGGCAAGCGCCCACGTGCCGTTGAAAAATCACGGATTTTCCATTCGGATGTGGTGTGCTTTAATGCTTGTCGGGTAGCAGAAGAAATTGGAGCAAAAGGAATTGTAGGTATGACGACTTCTGGTTATACCGCATTTAAAGTAAGTAGCTTCCGCCCAAATGCGGCTATCTTTATCTTTAGCGACCAAATGCACATGTTAAATACCATGAACCTGCTTTGGGGCGTACAGTGTTTTTACTACGACCGGTTCACTTCTACGGATGAAACGATTGAAGATTCTGCTGCAATTTTGAAAGCGGCGGGCTATGTAGCAGTAGGCGATACCCTGATCAATACAGGTTCTATGCCTTTGCACCAACGGCACCGTACAAATATGTTAAAAGTAACCGAAATTGTTTAAAATCGGTTTAATCGCCCCAGCCTGGCTCGTCTTCTACGGCTTTAGGCTGCTTGCGTACAATACCGAATTCGATTTCTTTCTGGCAATTGCCACATATACCATATAGATTCAAAGAATGGTGGGTGATTTTAAAGTTCAATAAATCGCCCACCATATCCTTGATTTGCTGCACCCGCGGGTCGCAAAACTCTACGACTTTGCCACAATTTGCGCAGATGACGTGGTCATGCTGCTTGAAGCCGTATGATTTTTCATATTGAGCCAGGTTTTTCCCAAATTGATGTTTTTTCACCAAATCGCAGGATACCAATAATTCCAGGGTATTGTACACCGTTGCGCGGCTAACGCGGTAACTCCGGTTTTTCATGTGGATGTACAAGGCCTCCGCGTCAAAATGGTCGGTTCGCTTGTATATTTCTTCCAAAATGGCAAATCGTTCGGGGGTTTTACGGAACCCACTTTTTTCCAGATGGGCCGAAAAAATATTTAAAACCTGCCGGATAATGTCTTCTTCGTTGCGTTGAGCGGTCATAAGGATGTGCTTGTAGGAGCAAATATAGGCAGCGCCGAGATGGGATCCCGTTTATTGCTCCAATATTTCGAGGAGAGCCTTGGCTTCAAGGGCTTCTTCATCGTTTTGTTCAGCCAATTCGATGGCGCGTTTAGCCGATTTGATGGCGGCTTTTTTCTGATCCAGTTTGGCGTAAAGGTTCGCCTGGGTTTCGTAAGCGTAATAATGCTCTTGTATCTTGATGGCACTTTTCACCCATTCGAGCGCCTGTTTTAACATAGCCGGATCGGTTACTTCTTCACTAAATATCTTGGAAATTTCAACCAGTTCATCCGGCTCGTCGCAAGGGAAACGGGCGTAATGATCTACTGCTGATAAAACGAAACGTTCCAGATCTTCGCGTTTCCGGTAATACGTGAGTCGGTAAGAGGAGGCTAATAATTCGCCTTGTTCGGGGTAAACGGTGCCATACAACCGTTGCACTTCGCCCAATTGCAATTTTGGATGTGCTTGCAGGTAATTTTCAAAAATCTGATCCAGGCGGTCTTTAACCGTTGCCTTGGTGTACACCGAGTCAAATTTTGCACGGTTATGGATAAGGTAATAAAAAGCATCAGAGAAAGGGTCATCTGCGTACTGCATGATAAACCGCATGTTTGCCGGGGTGCTGTAGTTATCCTGGGTTTTCAAATATGCTTGCGCAATTTTATGAACTTCCGGGTCGAGTGCTGCAGATTTTAGCGCGGTTAGTTTTTGCAGAAATTCGGGGGTGCGTTCGCCCGCGGCATACCGTTTTTCGAGGGCTGCCATATTATTTTGCAGATCAGTGGCTGCTTGGGCCAGGCCAATCAAATCTTTTACCCCATGAAAACCCGGCGCCCGGTGCTGGACATTACCAGCATCATCGAAAAAAAGCAAGGTTGGAAAGATCGAAATACCGTATTTTTTTGCCAATATGATCCCATCGCCATGTTCCATATCCATTTTTAAATTTACAAAATGGCTATTGAAATAAGCACCGACGCTCGAATCAGGAAAAACGTTACTCACCATTAATTTACAAGGACCACACCATAGGGTGTATGCATCCAAAAACACCATTTTGTGTTCCTTTTTGGCTTTAGCCAAGGCTTCCCCCCACGACAAATGCTCGAAATCAACACCTTGTGCATGCAACCAAAAAGGGAGCAACATAACCGCAAATAGAACTGAATAACGTTGCATACCGCAGCAATATAAAAGGGCGAAATTTATCCTAGTCCATTCAAAAAGTATTCGATGCGCGCTTTCATCCCATTGTCCTTGTCGCCAATCAATTCAATTGCTTTTTGGGCAGTTGTTTTGGCCTTCAACTTGTTTCCCTGCATTTTGTAAATGCCGGCAAGCGTCATGTAATACTCGGGTAAACCTCCATTTTCGGCAGCCGATTTTGCCATTTTCTCCGCAGATTCCAACACTTTTACGTCTTCTGGGAAGGCACGCAGCATACTTATTACAAATTCATGTTGCAACGATGCATTGCTTTTAATGACTGCTTTTTGGTAACTTCCAGCCACTTTAAGGTATTGTTTCACCTCTTTTGTGGCGGTGTAGTATGCCAAATCCGATTCGTAGCCAAATGCAGCAGCGCGGTCGGGGCTGCCTGCTTTCATTTTGTTTTTGGCTTCCTTCAACAAAGCCTCGTCTTTGAAACTGATGGCTTTTTTAACCGTATTTTTACAGGCAAGTTCTATTTTACTTTTAACGGCATCCGGTCCGGCAAGTGCAGCAATTTTATCCTTGTTTTTGAGCAAGAGATCAAACACGCGACTATCGGCTTCCGTAGCGCCTTCGAGGATGAAACGCAGGTTAAAATCGCTGTTCAGATCGGTTTGAGTAGCCAAATATTCATTGGTAATTTTGAGCGATGGGGTACCCAAACGGTTCAAAACACCTACATATTTGTACAAAAACTGTGGATCACGATTGCCTTCATTGTACATTCGCTCATAATCAGCCGAATTCGTATTTTTACCGAGCGCTTTTTTTCCGAGTGCCAAAAATGGGTCTACATCCCGATAGCCGACTTCCTTCAGGACAATTTTCCCTTCCGAGTCAATGAATAACAAGGTCGGGTAAGAGCCTACCGGGTATTTATCCGCAAAGTCCGCGTTTTCCGGCTTCTCCATGTCGATCTTTAAACAGACAAAACTGGCATTGTAAAACGCGCCCGATTTCGGATCTGGGAAAACCTGACTAGACATTCGTTTGCAAGGGCCGCACCAGGAGGCATAAGCATCGACAAAGATTAATTTGTCTTCCGCTTTTGCTTTTTCGAGTGCTTCACTCCATTTGCCGTGAAAAAACTCGATGCCTTGCGCGCTCAAACCTGCGATGCATGCGATGGAAAGGAAAAGGGTTACAATGTTGCGCTTCATGGTTGGGCAAAAAATTATGGAACAATCGGGTTAGCGGTTGCTGAGCTGTTTACTGCTTTGGGGGCGATTGGCTGAACAGGAGCCTGTACGTAATAGTACAATCCGGCACCCAGGCCAATATGAAGACTCAAAACGAGCCAAAAGGTTGCAGTTTTGTTTACTTTTTGTTGTGGTTGATTAGTCATTTTGATCGAAATTTTTGGTAGGGTTTATAATCAGCAATTTTGATACCAAAAAACGTATATTGGAATATACCAAATACGTATAATGTATTTCAAGATGGCCGTTTTTGCGTTTTTTACAACGTCTTGTAATATCGCGCCCCCAGCGTTACCCCTTCTTTTCCAATTGAATCAAGGCCCCAACGGCCTGTTTCCGGGTGAACAGAGGCGTTTTGTGTACCGGTGTGCAGGCTTTCATATTGGTTATAATCGACCGCCTGCCGGTTTTCAATTTTTTTAAAAACGTTAAAATTAGTAGCCATCGTATGCCAAGCTGGCTGAACAATCGCTTCAAACACCTTTGCCTTGGATCCGCTCCCGTAAGCGACAAATCCGATGCGCTTACCTTTCAGTTCTTGCCCTGCAGTGTTGCTCAATTCCAGCGCACTCATTAAGGCCAGAAAGATTGAAGCGGTGTACAAGTTGCCGGTTTCCTGGCTGGCGCGTTGTGCTTGCTCGAGTTTGTCGTTTACAAAACGCTGATACAAAGCGGATTCACTGACGGCTTTAAAAAAACCATTGCGGGCCTTTTCATAGGCTTTTTGGTCACTAAAATGGGCATTATCGGGCACTTGCAGCCCCAAACGCTGCAGATCTGCTTGCCAAACTCCTTTGGCTTGACGCTCCGCAATAAACCGTTCGATGTAAATGCGTTTGGCATGGAACGCGTACGGCAGATGAAAAATCATTTTACTCCAGCGTTCGGAAAGCGCCTGATATTGTTCATTTTTGAAAAGCCCGATGGCCACAGCCCGCCTGCGAAAATCGTCAAGCGCCTCTTGCATCCGATTTTGATAGCAATTATTCGAATACTGTCCGTCAAAAATGGGGGTTTCAGAAAAACGTTCCCGTCGGGGTTTGTAAAAATCGTGCACACTTTCCATCGCAATACCGATCAGGCGACGAATGACGAGCAGCCTTGGATTCCAGCGAATCAACATGGCAACTGCGCCAGCCCCTTGGGTGTACTCACCGGTGGAATCAAGTTCGTATTTAGCAATATCGGTAGCGACCACAATGCCAATATGATCCGGGTCGGTTGCCACCCAATCTAGGGTATTCAGCAACGCATCCACCGCCCCGATGCAGGCAAAGGTCATATCAAGTACATCGCAATGCCGAAAACATTGGGTGCCAAATTGCCCTGCGTAACGATTTTGCAACATTTCTACGGCATAAGTACCGGTTGGTTTGGCCATATCCAGCGCACTTTCTGTACCTAAATAAATACGTCCGATGCGGTTTGGGTCGAGTTGATTACGTTCAATCAATTCGGCGATGGCTTCGGCGGCCATGGTTGCTGCGTCTTCATGCACATCTGGCAAGGCCATTTTGTGCAATCCGAGCCCTAGTGACAATTTTTCGTAGGGAATGTTGCGCTTTTCTGCAAGCGCGCGTATATCGAGATAGAGTTTCGGCACGTAAAATGCCATGTCGTCGATTCCGACAGGGAGCAAGCGTTTGGCCATGTTGATGGTAATGCTACAAATTTATGAAACGCTCTAAACGATTTTGTTTAGAAACCTGCACCTGCATTGTGGTGTTACGGGTGCCAAATTCAATATTTGGTCGGCGATGAGATTATAGTACAACTCCATTCATTACCTGTTGAGCATGGCAGGCTTGTGGAATGTCCGACAAAGGCATGCAAAGGTAGTGCAAGTTCACGGGAAAGGCACACATTTGTCAGGAGCAAGTAACAAGCACCGGCTAAAATTGTTCGATCAACGGGCGAACTTACCGCAGTTTTTTATCCGTTGCCTGTTTTTATTTTATCCAAAAGGGTGTTTTACAATGTTTTATAAAATTTTTCTCAAAAAATACATAAACGCAAGATATTGAATATCAATACTTTGTAAAGACATTTTAAAAAATAACAAAAATATTATGTCAAACTATTTGTTTTTAAACACAACTTGTTTATTTTTGTAGCGCATTTAAAACAAACTTCTTCTCAAAGGAACAATCACAATTTGTTCATAACCCTTTGAATTTATGCAACTCGAAGTATTGGAAAGCAAAAGAGGCACCAAAGTCGTTACGGCCTCTAATTTACATGCGGCGCTCAAATTGCCTGTCCGGCAGTATGGAGCATTGGTTCGCAAATGGCTACGCGATGTCTACGAATTTCAGGACGGCATGCGCAAGCCGCAGATGTACCGCGATTTTGCAAAACGCGCGCGTCCGGGAGAGCCCATTGAGGACTTTTACATTACACTCGAATTGGCTAAACTGATTGTCTTGCGCACCAACAGCAAGCAAAAGGTAAAATACGCGCGTTTACTGGAAGCATTTGCGCACAATGGACAAATGAACTTGTTTCAACATGCTGCCTAAATAATCTTAAAACTAAAAAACCCGATCATCAGGGGTATTTGATGACCGGGTTAGGTATTGAAATGGAACGTTTGCAGGCTTCTAGCCTAGCGAGTCTAACGTGCCGCAATCATGTCTTTTACCAGCAATTGAAATCCATTGCCGTGGATATTTACAATTTCAATTGCACTGTCTTTGGCCAGGTATTTGCGCAGTTTTGTTACAAATACGTCCATCGAACGGGCTGTAAAGTAATTGTCTTCGTGCCAGATTTTCGTGAGTGCTTCTGAGCGCGGGGTCACATCGTTGATATACTTGCAGAACATTTTTAACAATTCAGCCTCTTTGGGACTCAATTTCCATTGGCTTTCTTCATCGGGCTTGGCATCATTAAAGGTGAGGATACGCAAGGGGTAGTTAAAATGGTATTTACCAATGGCATATTCACGCTGTTCGTCTCTTGGATCGGCTAACTTGTTGACGCGTTTGAGCACCGCTTGAATGCGCAGCAACAGTTCTTCGGAGTTGAACGGTTTCGAGATGTAATCATCCGCACCAATTTTGAAGCCATTGAGTACATCCTCTTTCATGGTTTTGGCCGTCAGAAAAATGATGGGCACCTCTTGGTCACGCTCCCGTATTTCTTTGGCAAGCGTAAAACCGTCTTTTCGAGGCATCATAACATCGAAAACACAAAGGTCGAAATCACTTTTTTTAAAAGCCTCAAATCCGAGCACACCGTCCGTCGCTAAAGTGACGTCGTAGTCGTGCATTTCGAGGTAAGAACGGAGAACGTCGCCAAAATTTTGGTCATCCTCCACTAATAAGATTTTGTAGTTTGCGCTAGCCATAAGAAGTCGGTTCGTGGATAAGATTAAGAGTTGGTAAGCAACTTTGGAGGGAATGCGTTCCAAAGCCGGACAAACTAAACGCACGTCCTCCGATTTCAAGTATGTGAATCATTCGCAGGACAGTAAAAAATGTTAAAATTTGAATAATAGACGACAATTCAAACGAAAAATGGACGAAAGTTGTCATTCTCAAATAAAATAGGCATGCCAGTCGATATTTTTTTATTCGTTGCCAAGTTAGGGTGCAACTTCGTATCGTTTAGACTGTCTTTTCCTCACAAGTCTGTTCTATAATCATTGAAAACAATTTTCGAAGCCCATTTTTTGCTTTCACGACAAAACAACTTTCCGTTATGAAAACATTGCATACGATCCTGCTGCTCCTTGCAATCTGCATCCTTCCCCATGCTGCCTTACTTGCACAATCAGACAACAATGAATCTGAGAAAAAAATTATCATTACCAAACGTTCTGTAGATGCCGATGGCTCCGAAATCATAGAAACCATCATTAAAAAAGGTCAGGCCGCAGCACAGTTTGATGCTGATCAATACCGGAAAGAAAATAACAAGGAGGGGGTTACGGTACAAATTCAGGTAGTGCAAAACAAGCGCAAAGACGGAACGGAAGTATATGGCCTGAATACCCATCGTGATGAAGTGTCTGTCGATTCATACAACAATGCATTTCTTGGAATTGAAGAAGATGCGGACGAAGATGAAAACGAACCGGGATTGCAAGTAGAAGTGGTAAAAGAATCGGCCGCGGCGAAAGCAGGGTTAAAAACCAATGATATTATCTTGTTTCTCAACGGAAAACAAGTCAATTATTGGAAAGATGTTACCAAATTGATCCGCAAAGGTAAACCAGGTGATGCCATGGAAATTCGATACACACGCAATGGCGTGGAAGCTGTTACTGTTGCAACGCTTGGCACTCGAAACACCATTAATATAGGTACCACCACAGAGAAACATGGTTTTTTAGGTGTACAACCCGGTGAATCGGAGGAAGAAGGACCTGGTACCGCAATAAATGTCGTGAAAAACGCCGCCGCAGAAAAAGCTGGGCTTAAAAATGGAGACCGGATAAATAAACTCAATGATACAAGTATTGAGGACTGGGAGGATATCAGCGATTTTATGGCGGAAACTAAACCGGGCGACAAAATTGCCGTTGTTTACACCCGTGATAATAAACAGGCGACCACAGAAGCCGTAATCGGCACCCAAAATGATTGGGATTGGGACAATTGGAATACCCAAAACTGGAATTGGAATGGTTTCGATGTCAACAATAAAGAAAAAGAAGCCTGTTTGGGTGTTTACACCGCGACCTATAATACAAATGATGCAAAAGGCGCCCAGATAGATAACTTTACGGATGAATCGGCTGCTCAGGAAGCCGGTTTAACTGAAGGCGATGTAATTATTGCAATTAATGATAAGAAAGTTAAAAGCCACGATGACCTCTGGAACGAGATTGCGACCTATAAAGCGGGTGAAAAAGTTACGGTAAACTATTTACGCGGCGATAATAACATCCGTGCGGAAGCGACCTTGAAGGCCTGCCGTGATAATTCTAATAAGATCATCCTGAATGAAACCAACAAGGAGGGCGACAATCAAAGCCGAGAGTTTATGCTTTGGAATTGGGGCCCTAACGAACAAACCCGCATGCGCGAGCGCCATGTAATCACCATTCATAAAGGAGAAGGCGATCAGGAAAAGGCCGCCACTGCGCCTAATAATGTGGCGACAGACCGTAGCTTAAGTTTGGACTCCTTTAAGGCCTATCCCAACCCAACACAGGGCCAGGTTACCATTGAATTTCGCGCGCCTGCGGTACCGACGGTGGTTTCCTTATTCGATCTGGCAGGCCGCCAACTTTTCCGCGAAGAACTCAACGCCTTCAGTGGTGATTATGTGCAACAATTTGACCTTTCAGAATACGCCAAGGGCAATATTCTGATTCAGGTGCTGCAAGGCAATCAAATATTTTCGGAGCAAATTATCGTCAATTAAAATTCCTGATACTGGCTGCGGTAGGCGGCCCCTCTAAAAATTAAGCAAAACAAGCCCCGGGTTTCTCGCTGTAGAAATCCGGGGTTTTCTTTTTTTAAATAGTAAAAATCAAGTATTGGCCCGAAATTTGGATTGAAAGGATCGTTCACCTACATCATTTTTAATAATCGCTTCTATGCATGCTTTTCAATTCACAGGATAGCATTGAGCCCAACTATCCTTAAAGACCCGATTTTATGTCTGCTTATCGCTTAACACTGTACAAGCAAATTGATACAGTATGGCACTATTGCCAAATGACGGCAACTGATACTGGCAAACTGGTAACTGCCCTGGGCCAATGTGGTAATGCGCCCGAACAACATATTGAAGTATTACTGCCTGCCGATACGGATCCTTCCATTGCCGTCCAGCAAGCGGGTGCACAATGGCGCCTCCAAGGATTTGATTACCCGCACCGGAAAGATATGAAAATCATGAGCCTTCATTTTCGGGTGGCTAATATGAATGGTTGGCCTGCTGGCGCACCCTGGTTTGAAGACTGGAAAACCTATTACCAGGAACCAGTGGATGACCTGCTCACTACAACGGCCAACGGATTTGCCAATGGCAGTCACCGGTTGCGTGGCCATTACCTCCTTTATTATTATGTATTGGATATTGCCGCCGCAAGAACAATCGTTGAAAAGGTGGCCGCGAAGGCTCCTGTCCATATTCCACTCGAAATACATATCAGTGACCGCGAGTTAAGGCCCGAAATACATTTTGATGAGGGCGTCCCCTCCCCCTTGGCAGATTTATACAAGGGTTTTGAACAAATGGCATTGACGATTTCCGAAGCATCCCAACAAGTAGTATTTCAATCGGTTACCCTGTCACCACAAGTTGTGCATACCTCCTCCCGCCAACGCGTACGCGGCTTGGATGCGCAGGTATTGCGCCTTGCACTGCGCGAACGCTGGGGATTTACCTGCAATTATTGGCCCCCCTTAGGCGGAGACGCCAAATCGGAGGTTGTGTACATATCCGACCACGATACACATCTGGAAAACACCTTGCTTCCATTATTTAAAGAAAAACTGCAATTGCCCGTTTATTTGTTAGATTGCGAAGAGGGTATTTTCAAAATTAGCCTGGAAAATATTTTTCGCGGGGCTTATGAAGGCGTTGTGTTCGATGATGGGTTGGACTGGATTATCTATTTTTCCCACCACAATACCATTACTTTTGGCGGCGAATGGCTTGTTGCGGCCTTAAAAGCGCATTATGCCAACCAACCAGGCGTGCTTAATATTTGGTAAATTTCATTTTTTTTTAGAGACAGGCATCCTGAAGCAAACTTTTGTCGTCATTCTGTTCGTTTGCATGCTCAAAACAATTGAGCCATGTTAAATGTACGTTCTTTTTCATTTTACTTATTTCTTGTTGGTGTTTTTGCGGGGAGTGGCTGTATGCCGCGCCACGAAACCGTTGATGCCAAGGATGCCCAAGGCCGAACAATTCGTTATGAACGCCGAAAAAAGGATTTTGCCAAAGACGGCCTGTACCAACGATTTTGGGAAAATGGCACCCGCGCCGAGGAAGCCGAATATGCCAATGACACATTACACGGCTTTAGGAAGTATTATTACCAGAATGGGAACCTCGAAAGCATCGAACATTTTAACCATGGAACTTACCACGGCAAATACGAACAATATTACCAGGATGGCAAGTTGCATATTGAACAAACCTATGTGGATGGCGCTCTGCAGGGAATAAGCCTCTCGTATTATCCGAATGGCAATTTGAAGGAAAAGGTAACCCTCCAAGACAATGAAGAGCACGGCCCTTTCCTGGAATATTACGAAAATGGCGTTTTAAAAACGGAAGGTAGTTATATACCGGGCGAAGATTACCCGCTGGAAGAAGGCCCGTTAAAAGAGTACGACGAACAGGGGCAATTGGTTCGAGTTGCAGATTGCAAGGCGGGCCGATGCACTACTCAATGGAAAAAAGAGTAAATAAAACAACATGAAGAACTTTCTACCGCTTGCCATTTCGCTGCTGTGCTGCTTTGCGCCGGGTAAATCTGCTTTATTTGCCCAAATAACGGGTGGACAAACCGTGTTTAAATATTTGTCTTTATCGCCATCGGCCCGTGCAACGGCCTTGGGCGGCCTGGCAATTACCATCAAAGACGACGATTTAGCACTGGCTGCACTCAATCCGGCAGCACTCAACGCATCTATGAGCGGTCGCTTGGCCTTCAACCACAATTTTTTTCTTACCGATATTCAGCACGGGTATGCGGCCTATGCCTGGCAGATGCCTAAAATTGGGTTTACCATGCATGGAGGCATCCAGTATATGAATTATGGCGATATTAAGCAGGCGGATGCACAAGGCAATATAAGTGGTAAAGTAGCGGCTTCCGAAACCGCGTTTACGGTGGGCGCCGCCCGAGCGCTGGGTCCACGATTATCTATTGGACTCAACGCTCGGGTTGGCTTTTCAACCCTGGATATTTATAAGGCCTCGGCACTTACAGCCGATGCGGGCATATTATACGCCGACACCGCACGTCGTTTTTCCGCTGCCCTGGTGGTGCGCAATGCTGGTGCGCAATTGTCAACCTACAATGGCATTCGAGAAGATTTGCCCTTTGACATCCAAGTAGGTGTTAGCAAACGGTTGCGTTACCTGCCTTTCCGCCTGAGCATCATTGCCCATCATTTGCAATCGTGGAACATCCGATACAATGACCCCAATGCACAAACCGACGATGTTTTGTTATTTGGCGGCGACGAAACCGATGCTGGCAATGGAAACAATGCCGTGGACAACTTTTTTCGCCACCTGATCTTTAATGGCGAGTTTTTATTGGGCCGAAATGAAGGTTTTCGCATCCGTGTTGGCTACAACCATTTGCGCAAGCAAGAACTCACCGTGCGTAACTACCGCAGCCTTGCAGGGTTTTCGGGTGGCATCGGCATGCGCATCAGTCGTTTTCGGGTAGATGTAGGCTATGCTTCCTATCATCTGGCAGGTGGTGTGGTTCATATGGGCATTGGCACCAACCTGCGCGACTTTTTCTAAAATTGGTAACAGTCGTACCGTTGTTTTCCGCGTGCTTTGTACTTACGTGGCGTATTGTGGCGTTGCGCAGCTTTTTTATGGCCCTTTTTTACACTTTTTGCCGATCGCAATGATTTGCCCGATTTAGTCGATTTAGCGGCGGCATAAGTAGTTTGGCTTTTTACAGTTGAGGTTTTATCTCGGTCATTTTCCACCAAAGCGGGCGTAATGCGCGGTGTTACTACCGTTGTAGACGTTTTTGCAGGGCGCGGATTGCTCGGCTGAACCTTAGGCGCATTGGTGATCGTTGCCAACATCAAAACCGGATTGTCGGTAGAGGCGACCATCCCTGTATTGTTTGCGACCTTCGCATCAGGCTTGCGTGTTACTGTGGGTACGTTCACATTGGCAGCCCTTTTCACGGCAACGGGTGCGGTAGTTTTGGCAGCAGGCGGTGGCGTTGTGATGCGCACTACATCGCCAATTCCAAGGTCGCTGTTGTTTAATTGATTAAGTACATCCAAATCGGAGGCTGTACTATCCTTAAAAACTACCGTGGTGTTGGCAAAT
>CAIVGO010000143.1 GCA_903905445.1 uncultured Bacteroidota bacterium | reverse complement strand
CGTTGAAAACGTTACCATGGCGGGCAGTGCGCTGATCGGTATGCGCCCCGTTGTGATCAATTATAAACTGTCGGGCACCGTAGAAGTGGGTGGCGATGTGATTGTGTACAACGACCAGGGTGATTGCGACAACAGCGTGCATTACCGGCTGACAAATTATTACGACAACAAGTTTCTGGAATGCGATGGCCGTACTGCCCAACATCCGGATAATAAGGATGTGAACAATACGTATAGCCTGTTTACGGATGCGGAAATGGCTCGGAAATGCAATTGTGCGAATTTGCCAGATTGCGAGGCGATTTCGGCAACACAAACACCTTTGATAATCCATCCATTAAATATTTACCCTAATCCTGCGGTTGAATCAGTTCAATTGGTTTTGCCGGAAAATGCAGGAATTGCCTTCCCGGCACGGGTGCAGCTGGCCGATTTGAGCGGACGGATCGTGCGCACGCAGGTGCTTGCGCAGGCACAGGAGGCCATCGATTTGAGCAAGCTGGAAGAAGGTGTTTATACGGTTCGTTTGGGAGTATACTACGGCAGAATTGTCAAAATAAAAAATTAGACTTGTTGCGGTGGGAAGTTGAAAACGACGTAAAAACGCCCATTTTCCGCCCTTCTGCGTTTTTTTTCTTGTCCGTAGCGATGCTACGCACAAGAAAAAAAGCCTTGAAGGCCAAAAAATGGCCTGTTTTTGTCGTTTTACTCCCCACCGCAACAAGTCTATTGATTTTTGGTTCAATGTTGCGCAAACGAGCTCACTGAACACCGAACTTATCCTTCAAAATGTAGAAAAGCACATTCATCTGGATGCTGCAGAGGCAGAATTTTTTGTTTCGCTTTTACAGAAAAAACGCACCAAGGGTAATTTATTAAACTAGTTGAATATTTCCGTTTTCAAAGTGCGTTGCTTTGCCCTGTCTAACAAAAACTTGGCAACAATGCAGATCATCATCGTTTATCACAGCGGATATGGGCATATTACCCAACAATTCAAAGCATTAAACATTCAAATTTAATGAAAAATCTCATTTTTTGGCCTATTTTCATTTGTCCAAATCCAAAACCTATCCAAAACTAACATTAGCTAACAATTGTTCTCCAGCTTTTTTTGATATTTGGGCGGTTAATCAAATGCATACTCTTGAAAAGGGACATACGAACAAGATGGTTATTTCTGGGTGCTTTAAGCATGATGGTGATGTTGTCTGAAGCAGAAAATGCACGTGCACAGCAAAATCATATTATTGAAAAATTCAACACGCTTAATGGTTTGTGGAACGACCATTGGGTGATGAGTACCCAAATGGATCAAAAAGGGCTGATATGGCTTGGATTAAACAAAGGCGGTTTGGCCTGTTTCGACGGCCTTAACTTCACGCATTATCCTATTCCGGAAGACATCAGCAAGGAACTGAAAAATGAAGGTTTGCGTTGGTTCATCATCGACAAAAAAGGAAAGTTTTGGCTGGCCTTTTTGCCCAAAATAGTGTTTTTCAATCCCGTCGAAGGCACTTACAGCATGCCGGATACCCTTGGAGGAGGAAGGAATGAAAGCGGCATCTTCCTGAGCATGACCAATTTCGGCAATATCCTATTTTGGCGGAATGACTCCCTTTTCATGGCTAATTCGGGCGGAATGCCCCGGTATGTAGCCAATATCGACTGGAACGGCCTGCCGATCGACACCGTTTATGCCATTACCGAGCAAGCGGGTGGGCGGCTATGGATGCGCTGCAACAATGGGTTTTATGAACATATGCCGGGTCGACCGGATTTTGTCAAATGGGGCAACCAATGGAGGCCGGAATTCCCTTTTCCTGCCGGATCGAGCCGCATATTGATGCCTGCGGCGCCACCTTCGGTTCGGTTTTGGAAAATGGATGGAGACCAGTTGACCATGATCGATGATGGGGGCCGGGAATTGGAATCGTACCGGGAGAAGGGATTTTCAAGAACATACCATGTTTTTGAAACAGAGGGCATCCGTTGGATGTCTACTTTTGACGGACTAGTCAAAATCACGCGACGGGACAGCCTGTTTCAAACCTGGCTGAATGAGCCATTTGACTTGGTTTCCGGTCCGACGACCGGTATCAGCTTATATGGTTTGGTCGAGTTGCCGAACGGGAACCTGCTGGTATCCGACGGGAATCAAAACGTATATGAAATATTTGCGAAACAACCGGGGCGGTACCGAAAGCTCAAAATCAAGGGTTTTCAATTTAACACGGGCGCCATGCTGGATAAAAATCAAAAGGTTTGGTTCTCCCGCTTTTTTTCTGTCTTAAACCCTGGAAACGACCATCTTACAGTATTCAAGCATGATGGATCCAAAGGAATGATATCTTGTTTTATGCAAGAACAAGGTTCGGGTGACATTTGGGGTGGGACCGTTTCCGGTCTGGTCATTTTTAATCAAACGAACCAAACGTTCTCCTACCCGGAAAACCCGGATAACGACATCATTAACCATTTATACCAGTCTGCTGACGGCCTTGTATGGGTGGCTACCAACAACGGATTGCTAAAACTGGAACCCCGGCCAGGCGGGCACATCAAAGTGCTTGCCCGCTACAATTCAGCCAACACACCAGGGCTTTTAACAAATACCATTTTATCCATTGCGGAACACGACGGTTATTTTTGGTGTGGTTCGAAAAACGGTTTGGTTCGTTTTGACAAACAGACGGGCCAGGCTTGCACTTTCACCAGCGAGAAAAACGGTTTGCCAAACAATACGGTATACGGCGCCGTCTCGGCCGAGGGGTTTCTGTGGCTGCCCACCAACAACGGCCTGGCCAGAGTAGCCATCGAATCGGCCAAAAAAGGCAACGAAGGGTTGCTGGATGTAGCCATTTTTGGCACGAACGATGGGCTACCACACTTCGAATTCAACACGCATAGTTTCTTAAAGGCTAAAAACGGCAGAATCTGGATGGGTGGATTAAATGGCCTGGTGTCTTTTGATCCCAAAGCATTGATCCCTGACCGCTCTGTATCCAAACCGGTTTTGATTACTGAATTCAGCAAATACGATTCGCAAAAGGATAGTCTTTTAACCCTGCGCCTGTTTACCGAACAACCGAAAGAACCACTTTTGCTCAGACCTGAAGAGCGTTTTTTTTCCATACGGTTTGCATTGCTGGATTACAGAAACCCAAAAGGCAATAAATACCGTTATTGGCTGGAAGGCTATGAACCGGGGTGGGTGTTTATCGGCAACCAAAACACCCTTCGTTTTGACAACCTGCCTCCCGGGCGATACACCCTCCACATTCAGGGTGCAGATACCAATAGCAACTGGAGTGACCAAAAAGCGATTGCGGTTATTGAGGTACAGCAAGCCTGGTATAAAACCGTTTGGGCCAGGATTGGTTACGTGTTGTTGTTCGTTGCACTGGGCTATTGGGCATGGCGCGCGCGCTTGAGACGAATCCAACTCGGATTCCAGTTACAGGTAGAGCAATCGCGCATAGAAAACCTCAAAGCAATGGAAGCATTCAGGGGACAATTTTTCACCAACATCACCCACGAATTCAGAACGCCGCTGACTGTTATTATGGGCCTGAGCGAGGATTGGGCGCATGTACATGACTTAACAGCAAGCGGGCGCCGAACCTTGGGACTGATTCATCGCAATGCCAAAAATTTATTGCGCCTGATCAACCAAATACTGGATTTGGCAAAAATAGAGACTAGTTCATTGAAAATGAACTATGTGCAAGGGGAAGTGATGGCATACGTACGCTACGTTGCCGAAAGCCTGCACCCGCTGGCCGAAGTTCGGCAGGTATCGCTCGTAGTGGAAACCGGCGATGCGGAGATCGTTATGGACTTCGACCCGGAAGGCATACAGCAGGTCGTGTATAATTTGCTTTCCAATGCTATCAAATTTACCCCGGCCGGGGGGCAGGTGTTGTTGCGCTTGTTCGTGGAATCGGATGCGGATGCAGCAACCCGTTGCTTGAACATTATCGTTTCGGATACCGGCGTGGGCATTCCAGAGGAAGATCTGCCCTTTATTTTCGATCGTTTCTTTCAATCGAACAGCTCCAAAGCCCGGTCCCAAACAGGCGGGTCCGGCATAGGCCTGGCACTTACTCAGGAGTTGGTGAAAGCGATTGGCGGCGACATCGCAGTGCAAAGCAAGGTGGGTCTGGGAACAACCTTTACCCTGAGGCTGCCTGTCACCAATGAGGGGGAACAACAGTCATTGACCGCATTGGAGCCAATAAAAGCATCAGATGATGCTGATTTTGAACAAGGCATGGCCATCGAATCCGCCCAAGTGGAGGCCAACGGTCCGCTGATTTTATTGGTGGAAGATAACCCGGATGTGATGGCTTTTCTGTCTGCGTGCCTGAGCACCCGTTACCAGGTGGCCAAGGCGTTTGACGGCAAAGAAGGCATAAAAATGGCTACAGCGTTAATTCCGGACATGGTGATATCCGACATCATGATGGACGTCCTGAACGGTTTGGAAATGTGCGAAATGTTGAAAAATGATGAGCGCACCAGCCACATTCCTGTTATATTGCTCACGGCCAAAGCAGATGTAGAAAGTAAAATTGCCGGTTTGAAAAAAGGAGCCGACGCCTACATTACCAAGCCTTTTTACCAATCGGAACTCAGCGCTACCATCGAGGGACTGCTTGAAGTGCGCGACAGATTGCAGGCAAGGTATAACCGATTGCTGGAAATGAACAGGCCGGATACCCCGCTTGAAACACCCGCAGAAGACAATGTGGAGGATGCTTTTTTACAAAAATTGAAGGCGCACCTGGAGGAACACCTGGGCAACCCGGATTTTAATGGATTGGCTCTGGCTAAACTGATGAATCTGGGCGAGGTGCAACTATACCGTAAGATCAAAGCCCTGACAGACAAGTCCACCGCGATCTATATGCGTAGCTTCCGTTTACAAAAGGCCAGGGCGATGTTGCGCAACACCAGCCTCAACGTCTCCGAAATAGCCTACTATGTGGGGTTTGCCGATCCCAATTATTTTTCCCGGACTTATGTGCAGGAATTTGGCATTGCCCCAAGCGATGACCGAAAACAGGTATAAACGCATAGAAAAGATTACTTTTCGCTACTATGAAAGATTAGTCCAGAACTATGTAATAATGGTGCAGGCGGTTGCGGGAGGCAACTGGAATATTTGCGTCCTCAACTGAAATATCTGCACCAAGTATGCCGGAAAAAAATTCAAATTGCCAGGTCGGAGCAAACGCGCTCAAGTCCACCGAAAGACAACCCATTATCGATGTTTTATGGATTTCGGATGGTACAACGGATGCGCCTTATGACCAGTTCGAAAGCTGGAATCAGGCTTTACCCATGCCGTTTGCATGCCGGGCCGTGGTTTGTTCATGGAGCGAAAGCATATTGGAAGGGCTAATGAGGCGCCCCAACGTACAGGCGGTGGTCATTTCGACGAATCATGTACAAAGGGCATTGGACTGTGCTGCCCAGGTCAATCATTTTCGGCCCGAGGTGGCGCTGTATTTGTTGAGCGGCGGCGCGCTCGATGAAATTTCGGACGAGGTATATCTGCGGTTTAACCGGATATTCTTTCAAGGCACTCATTCAAGGGAATTGTATTTGGCAATTCAGCAAGGTGTAACTGCGCGCTTTGAGACGCCTTTTTTCAGCGCCTTGACCCGGTACAGCCGAAAACCTGTTGGGGTTTTCCACGCCATGCCCATTTCAAGGGGGAATTCCGTACAGCGCTCCGAATGGATGCAGGATTTTGAAGACTTTTATGGAGAAAACATATTAATGGCAGAATCTTCCGCCACCACAGGCGGACTGGATTCTCTGATGCAACCCAAAGGCGCCCTGAAAAAAGCCCAGGAGTTGGCGGCCGATGCCTATGGCGCCGAACAGACTTTTTTTGTGACCAACGGCACCTCCACCGCAAACAAAATTGTGTTGCAAGGCTTGCTGAAGCCCGGTGACCTGGTATTGGTAAACCGCGATTGCCACAAGTCGCATCATTATGGAATCACGCATTGTGGCGTTTTGCCGGTGTACCTTGACGCCTGGCCTTTAGCCGAGCATGGAATGTTTGGTGCAGTTCCGCTGGAGACCATTGTTGACAAGCTGCTGGAAATCAAAGCCGCCGGCATGTTGGACAGGGTCAAAATGCTGGTGCTGACAAACTGTACATTCGACGGGTTGGTGTATAACACAGCGCAAATTATGGAAGCGGTATTGGCCATCAAGCCGGATATTGTTTTCCTGTGGGATGAGGCATGGTTTGCATTTGCACGGTTTAGCCCAATGCTACGGCACTGCACCGCCATGTGGTCTGCCCAAATGTTGGCCGAAAAATATACCAGCGAAGCATACGCCGCGCAATACCGCGCGCACATCAGCGTTTTGGGGCCAGAAGAAATGCCCGCTCTACCCGACCCACAGTTGGTACAAATCAGGGTTTACGCTACACAAAGTACCCACAAAACCATGACGAGTTTTCGTCAGGGCTCGATGATCCATATCCGCGACGCGCAATTCCGGGGCCAGGTGTCTGCCATTTTTCAGGAAGCATACATGACGCATACCTCGACTTCGCCGAATTACCAGATTCTGGCGGCTTTGGATGCCGGCCGCCGCCAGGCCCACCTTGAAGGCTTTGCACTGGTGCAGCAGGCCATAGAATTGGCGCAGGTGTTGCGCAACGGAATCCAGGCAAATCCTTTGTTGAGGCAGTATTTTGACGTGCTGGACGCTTCGGATTTGATTCCGGAGGAGCTTTGCTCCAAACATCCCGGCGCACCAACGGAATCCGCTGCGGGATTTCGGTTGGATCCGACCAAAGTAACGCTTTCAGTAGGCAGGACTGGCATGGATGGCGACACGTTCAAAAACCTGTTGATGAATCGATTCCAGATTCAGGTAAACAAAACCTCCCGTAATTCGGTATTGCTCATGCTGCACATCGGCTCTACACTGGATGCAATTGCCCAACTGATGCAGGCTTTGACGCAAATTGCGATTGAGCAAAACACGTCTTTTCACAAAATGCCGCCAGAGGAGCGCCTACATTTTACTGCAAAAGTGGATTCGCTGACCCGAAAATCAGCGCCTTTGCCGCTCTTCAGCAGGTTTCATCCTTTCTTTGTACCAGTCCCCAAACTTTCGGCTGGCGATTTGCGCAAAGCTTATTATTTTGCGTATGATGACGAAAACTGCCGCCACCTTTCGCTAAAAGACGGTTTGAAAGAAATTTCCAGTGGTTGTGAATTAGTGTCTGCATCTTTCGTAACGCCTTATCCGCCGGGTTTTCCGGTACTGATGCCCGGACAAATTATCACCACAGCCATTTTGGAATACCTTTTGACGCTTGATGTGCGAGAAATTCATGGTTTCGAACCTGAACTCGGATTGAAAGTATTCCGAACGGACAAGTTAAATCCTTTGGCGTTGGAAGGCGGTCCGCAGCCATCTATTGGCTCGGTTGACGCAATCAATAACCCTGTTTCCCTTGCAACCCGCCCTGTTTTTGAACATACATACTCTTTATCATAAACATCAATTATGGCTTCAGCAATGCCTTTGCGTCTTATCACCGACATCCGTCGTTTTTTCGAGGAAAATGAAACCCCGATATTTTTTATAAACAGCAGCGATTACAACATGATGGGCGCGCAGGCATGGATCGGGCAATTTTCATTCATTACAGTGATTGATTTCTACGAGGGGAACTTGCCCCAACTGTTTTGCCTGGCTCCGCACATGCCGGGGGGGTACTCCGCTATGACTTTAGAGGAAATTAATACCCGTTTGTTGAGCCATGACGAAGTGCGCCGATTCATCTTAAGCAAGGCAAGAGCAGGTAAAAAAAGCAAAGCAATGTTCCTGATGTACGACGACACCAACGAACAACTGGCGCGCGCGTTGAATTTGGACATTTGCCATCCTGCTAACAAACTGAAAGCGTTTTTTGATGATAAAATCAATACGGTTCGCTTGGCTGAACAGGCAAGCGTGCCCTCTGTACCCAACGTGTTGTCGGTCGTACATGATTACGCACATTTGCGCGCGGTTGCCGGCCACCTTGGCGAGCATTTGGTGATACAAAAGGCTTTTGGAGACTCGGGACGCACTACTTTTTTCATCTCAAACGAGTCGGATTTTGATGCTTGTTCCGAATTGCGCTCCACAGATGGAGCGGAACTCAAAATCATGAAACGAATCAATTGCCATGCCGCCGCCATGGAGGGTTGCGCAACGGCAAGCGGCACCATAGTAGGCCCTTTGATGAGTGAGGTGATTGGTTTTCGGGAACTCACACCCCTGCGCGGAGCATGGTGTGGCAACGAACTGGGCCCCGGCATTTTTGATGTTTCTACGCAAAAAAAGGCGCGGCAGTACACCGAACGCATCGGTGATATGATGTATAAAATGGGGTACAAAGGTTACTTTGAGCTGGATTTTCTTATTGACCAATCTGATAGCACCCTTTACCTTGGAGAGATCAACCCCCGCCTCTCCGGCGCCAGCCCCCTGACCAATCAAAGCAGTTTTGCTCAAGCAAACGCGCCTTTGTATTTGTACCATCTACTGGAATGGATGGACGTAGATTTTGAACTGGATGTGGCTGATTTGAACAAACGCTGGTTCGAGCACATGGAAACGGAAACGTGGAGTCAAATGCTTGTCAAACACCTTGGTAAAAATGGCGCTGTAGTAGAATCGGTCCCCCGATCCGGCATTTGGAAGATGCTAGAAAACGGCACAATCGAATATGCCCGGCCTGCGGTACTCCGGAGTGAAATACGCAGTGATGAGGAAGCGCTCCTGCTGTGTGTACCAAAGATTGGCGACTCGCTAAAGCAAGGACATGAACTGACCCGTATGCTGTTGCGCGGCAGAGTAATGGATGAATCATTTGAATTGACCACGCGGTCCAAAACCTGGATTGAAGCTGTTCGACAAACATTCACTACAAAAGAGGCGTAACGAT